>CP124550.1:600000-864133 GCA_030253535.1 Candidatus Saccharimonadaceae bacterium ML1
ATCAACCGAAGTCGGTGCCGATAAGGTAATATAGCGAATCTGTCCAGTTGCCGTAGCTGAATATGCGCCCATACCGATAGCGTTTACTGCTGCTACGCGGAATGTGTAGGTCGTGGGTGTGAGGAATGGAATCGTGACAGTAGTGCTCGTGGATGCAATGTGGCTGTAGGTCGACCAGGTAATACCGCCATCGGCTGAATATTGAATAACGTAGTCAGTGATTGGGGTGCCGCCGTTGTTCGCCGGCGCCGTCCAGGTTAGACGAACGGCGTTGTCAAGCGGCGCGGTTGCGAGGTTTGTCGGCACATCCGGTACTGTCGCATAACGATAGCTACTCGTTTTGACAGCTTTATACAGCTCATCGCCGTCGCCGAGATCAATCGCCACATCAACCAAACCTGCCGCATGCGCCGGCGTTGTTGCAGTGATAGTTGTGCTGTTTACAATTGTGACATTCGTCGCTTCAATGCCGTCGAAAGTAACTTTCGGCGCGGAAGGAGCGAGCGCAGAGGGAGGAGTTGTACTGACGGCGAGGGGAGTTTTTGCATCTGTACCGATAGTGCCGTTGCCGAGCTGCCCATGTTGACCCCAGCCCCAGGTGTACATCGTGCCATCAGAGGCCAGTGCCAATGAATTAGCGCTACCGCCAGATGTAACCTGTGAAATCACTTTACCCACCATTGGCGTACCAGTAGTTTGAACGGCAACCGGAACGCTTGAGTTAGTTGTCGTATTATTGCCAAGTTGACCGTATTGATTCCAACCCCAATCGTAGACCGTACCATCGCTCGCCACAGCTAGTGTATGAGCGTTACTCGCCGCAACCTGTGCAATCACCTTACCCGCCATTGGCGTGCCGGTTACCTTAACTGCAACTGGAATACGTGTATCAACTGTCGTACCATTACCAAGCTGACCATACATATTCCAGCCCCAAGCGTAGATCGTACCGTCAGAAGCAAGAGCCACAGACTGAGAGTTTCCTGCTGCTAGCTGGATAATGATTTTACCTGCCATAGGCGTACCGATAGTCTGAACAGACACTGGAGCATTAGCATTAATCATTGTGTTGTTGCCCAACTGACCGTAGGTATTTTGACCCCACGCATACACCGTACCGTCAGAAGCAAGAGCTAGCGAATGATAGTATCCTGCATGAATCTGGATGATTTTCTTATTATCCATCGGCGTACCAACGGTTTTTACAGCAACGGGGACAACAGAGCTGGTGGTAGTAACACCATTACCAAACTGACCGTACGCGTTGCCGCCCCAAACATAGATTTTTCCGTCAGAAGCTAAGGCTAATGAATGAGAAGCGCCAGCTGCAATCCCTACAATCGTTTTACCCTCCATCGGCGTGCCGATGGTCTTGACGGCAACCGGAGTACTGGAATGCGTTATGGTGCCATCACCCAACTGGCCCGAACCATTAAGTCCCCATGCATATACTGTCCCATCAGAGGCGAGCGCAAGAGAGTACCAAACCTTTGTTGATACTTGGATAATCTTCTTACCTTCCATTGGTGTTCCAACGGTTTTTACAGCAACCGGAACATTGGAATCAGTTGTTGTACCATTGCCAAGCTGACCATAATTGTTTTGTCCCCATGCATATACTGTCCCATCAGAGGCGAGCGCAAGAGAGTACCCGCTGCCATTCGCTGTCTGTACAATTTTTTTACCTTTCGGCATAAAGTTAGTGCCAGTGATCGTCACATTTTGTCCGCCCGCAACCGGACCAATCGCTGGCGAGACATTGGTTATGGTCGGTTTGGCATGTGGCGTCGCGAGAACGATACTGCTAAAATCTCCTGTCCCAGTAGCAGTCTTAGCCGCCACTTGCGTTTGATATATTTGGTCGTTTGTTAGACCAGTTATCGCGTGCGACGTTACAGTTGCTGCAACATCAACAGTCGTCCAGTCTACCGCACCAATTGTTCGATACCGCAATACATAGCCCACTATACTTTTTCCACCTGTAACGACTGGCGATTGCCAAGAAATGGTAGCTTTGGCATTACCCGGCTCAACTACGACTTGTGTTGGTGTAGATGGCGTGTCCATAAGATTAAGCTGAGCGACAACCGCCGCTAAAGAGTCAGAGGTAGAGTTATTGCCCAGCTGACCATTACTGTTGCGTCCTCGTCCGTAAACGATATTATCATGAGTAAGTGCTAACGAGTGGCTGCCATCCCAACCACCAGCAGAAACTTGGATAATACTTTTGCCAGCCGGAATCTGAGACGCGACAGGAACGGAAGAATCGGTATGCGACAGGCTACCAAGCTGGCCATTTGCATTACGACCCCATCCATACACCTTACCATTAGAATCTACAGCGAGCATATACGCAGGACCACCTGATATACCAATAATCGTTTTACTAGCCATCGGTGTTCCAACGGTTTTTACGGCAACCGGAATATTGGAATCGGTTGTTGTGCCATTACCAAGTTGCCCAAACTCACCCCTACCCCATGTATAGACGGTGCCGTCAGAGGCAAGAGCGAGAGAATTGTGAACACCAGCAGCTATCTTAATAATATTTTTACCCGCCATTGGCGTGCCGGTTGCCTTAACTGCAACTGGAGTACGTGAATCAACTGTTGCGCCATTACCAAGCTGACCAGTAGGATTATATCCCCATGCGTATACCGTGCCGTCATCGGCGAGCGCAAGAGAGTGGTAACCGCCGGCTGCAATGTTCACGATACTCTTACCTGCCATAGGCGTTCCAGTTGTTTGTACGGCGACGGGACTAGATGAATTAGTCGTTACATTATTACCCAACTGGCCGTAGGTATTTTGGCCCCATGCATACACCGTCCCATCAGAAGCAAGCGCAAGAGAATGTCCTGCGCCAGCAGATATTTGCGTAATTGTCTTAGCTGCCATTGGTGTTCCAACGGTTTTTACAGCAACCGGAACATTGGAATCAGTTGTTGTACCATTGCCAAGCTGACCATAGACACCACGACCCCATGCGTAAACGGTACCATCCGACGCACGTGCTAAAGAGTGTCCGTCGTTGAAAGAACCACCGGCAGAAATCTGCGTAATATTCTTACCCGCCATAGGAGTACCGACTACCTTGACCGCAACGGGAATATGCGAATCAGCCGTTGTGCCATTACCGAGTTGGCCAGATCCATTCCATCCCCACGCATACACTGCGCCGCTAGAGGACAAAGCGAGCGAATGATAGCTACCGCCTGATACTTGTACGGCGCGGACTGCCAATGCACTGACAAGAAAGCCATCCATTAATCGCACTATGCCAAAAGCTAAAACAGTAAACATTGCCACACCAACGCCTACAGCTGGTAACCGACGTTGCCACGTTGGCTTTATATACAAACTAGTAACATCACGCCAATACAAAGCCTCCAGTATAGCATGTATTTTCCGCATATTATTTCAATCACCCTACCTTTTACTGTTTTTGAAACTGCTATTTTATTATTTTATCCAAATCGCTTACGATTTGTCAACAACTATGATTTCCTACAACCCTGCATGTCTAACATGTAGCGATTATATTTACTTGCCGCTAGATTCTAACAGATTTAACAGATTTAACTCATCAATAACTTTCGTACCATATTTCTCTGCCCGCGCCAATTTACTTGCCCCAACTTTTCCTCCTGCCACCAGATAGGTTGTGTCTTTGCCGACGCTAGTTTGGAATGTTCCGCCAAGCGCGCGGATCTTCTCAGCCGCCTGATTGCGAGACATCGACTGCAACGCACCAGTGATAACGAAGTTTTTGCCAGCTAATTCGCCCTGCCTTACCTTGTAGATTGGTGTAACGCCGAGCAGGGTAAACTTTTCAAGGAGCGCTGCATTATCCTCATCTGCAAACCACGCTACGATTGATTCCGCTACGACGGCGCCAACGCCATCAACCGATTGCAGCTCATCAAGCCCTGCCTGCGCTAGTCTGTCAAGACTCTCAAAATGATTTACCAAGTCAATCGCCGTCTGCGCGCCGACATGGCGAATCCCTAGTCCGTACACGAAGCGCTCCAGCGTCGGCTGCTTTTTAGCGGCAATTGCGTCGATTAATTTCTGCGCCGAAATATCCGCAAAACGCTCCAGCGTCAACAATTGCTCTTTTGCGAGCGTGTAAATATCCGCCAAATCTCGCACCAATTCTGCATCAACCAGAGCTTCAACATTTTTTTCGCCCAGCGTGTCAATGTCAAGCGCACCTTTCGACGCGAAATGCTTCAGTGCGCGTTTCAGAATAAGCGGACCACTCAAGCCTTTCACGCGATACACCGCTTCGCCCTCAGGACGGACAAACTTCAATTCTGGATACTGCCGCGCCAGTTCCGCCGGATAATCAATCGGCCGCGTATCTTTCGGGCGCAGCTCAACAAGCACAGCTTCAATTTGCGGAATAATGTCGCCAGCCTTAAAGACCACCACCGTATCGCCACGGCGCACGTCCAGCCGCGCGATCTCATCAGCATTGTGTAAACTCGCATGCTGCACCGTTGTACCCGCCACGACAACCGGATCAAACACCGCCACTGGTGTCGCCGCACCTGTACGCCCGATTGATATGACAATGTCGCGCACAATTGTCGTTGCCTGCTCGGCAGCATATTTATACGCCACAGCACCACGCGGATTCTTACCGACCAGCCCGAGCTCATCAAAACGCATCCGGTCATTAATTTTTATCACCAAACCGTCAGTATTAAATGGCAACTTCTGGCGTTTCTCGTCCCACTCATTCACGAAATTCATCACTCCCGCGATATCCGTGAACACGCTTGCCTGCTTATTCCGCGTAATGCCAAGCGCCGTCAGCGCCTGATAGACGAAGCTATTCGTCGGCACATCGCCCGCATTGTCGCGAATGATATCGTAGCCGCGAAAATGGAGCGGTCGCTCCGCCACAAGTCTCGGATCAAGCTGACGGATTGTGCCCGCCGCAAGGTTTCGTGGATTGGCAAACTCAGGTTTACCTGCTACACGCCGCTGTTCATTCAACACTGTAAAGTCTTTTTTGAGCATGACAATTTCACCACGAATTTCTGTGCGCCCACGCAGAAAAATTTCATAACCTTCTGCCTCATGCAAACGTAGTGGTACGTTCTTAATTGTTCGCACATTGTTCGTTACGTCTTCGCCAACAAAACTATCGCCGCGCGTTACAGCTTGTGTAAATATGCCATCAAGATAGATAAGTGCGCACGCTAGTCCGTCCATTTTTATGTCAGCAAAGAATTCATGATTCTCTGCCGGCAATAATTTATCAATCCGGTTCACCCACGCAACAACATCATCTTTGTCAAACACATCATTCAAACTAACCATGCGCCGCGGATGACGGACTTTTGCGAAGCCATCAGACAGTTTATTCCCGACACGCTGCGTCGGGCTATCAGGCGTTATCCATGCCGGATGCGCCGCTTCAATTTGTTTCAGCTCGCTCATTAAGCTGTCATATACCGCATCGCTTACTGACGGCTGATCAAGTGCGTAATACTCGTAACTGTATTTGCTCAGCAGCTTTTTGATTTCATTAAGCCGGCTTCGCGTCATCGTCAACAACCTTTCGATACAACAGGTATACATATGCGGCATACCACACGACCGACCATGCGACAACGATCACGCCAACATACGGCACAATTGGCACGTTTTTTAACCACGACCACATTGACGATAACCAGTGGTCAAGCATGACGATAGAAACCATAATCACTAGCCAGGTCAATAGAACACAAAGCGCACCCCACGCCAATCGATACATAATCCGCAAACGCCGCCCAATCACCAAATCGCCTGCCGCTTTGACTGCACGCATCGGATACATCCCCGGCAGTGTCACGACAACAAGCGCAATAACTGTGCTTGAAATCCAGTACAGCGCGAGCGCCGCAATCATTACCGCAAAAACACTAAACAGCATGCGCGCGAACCCTGTACTCAGCAAATCAGCCGATGACAACCCAGCATACAATAGCGCCGCGATGCCAACCGGCAATAATTGGACGAGCAGCACTAGCAGGACGAGTGCTGTCGACATCATCGGCGCACTCGCATTATACAATCCGTCGCGCAACCGAGGGCGGCGGTTCATCTTTATTTCGCGCAGCAGCCAAACTGTCGTCAGCCACACCATCATCAAACACAATACCATTAATAATCGCTGGTCAGCCGGCAACGACGAGTTTATTGAAAACGACGCTAGCACTGTTAGCCCCGCCTGCGCAAGCGAGTTTATGCCGCCATCAAACAAGTTATTCATTGAATCAGATATTAGTTTTCCGACTGAATTGTACACTTCCTGGCTCGTAATCGCACCAGCAAATGCCATGATCGTCGCATATATCACAATCATCGGCGCAAATATACGCCAATGCGTACGCAACATATGGTTCACCTGGCGCGTAAACGCAATATAGCCCGGCAGTTTCAAACTACGCGTATAATCGCGGCGGCGTGTACGGCGAAAACTGCGGTGCGGGCGGCGGCTCAAAAAATCATACCGCCGGATACTCCACTTATACCATATCGCAGTGAAAAAGACGCTAATCGTCTGCCACGCCACGGCGAAGCGCGCATTCACTGCACGCCATATGTGTAAAATAAATTTGCAGCTATTATTTTTCCTCAACACGATATCCCCTACTCAAGTTTGGTGCGCAGAGCGGGAATCGAACCCGCACGCCTTTTGGGCATCAGATTTTAAGTCTAACGTGTCTACCAGTTCCACCATCTGCGCTTATATTCTATTGTACCGTATTTGAAATAAAAAACGACCCCCTTTTGGAGTCATCTCGTGGAGGCACGTACGAGAGTCGAACTCGTCTAAAAGGTTTTGCAGACCTCTGCGTAACCGCTCCGCCAACGCGCCATTCGTTCTTTTTACTTTATAATCTGGTGCAGACGAGAAGACTTGAACTTCCACGAGCGCAATGCTCACTAGCCCCTCAAGCTAGCGCGTCTACCAATTCCGCCACGTCTGCATATTGCAAATTGTACCATGCGATAGCAAAATGCCTCATCATTATACTGTAGCTCACGGCGTTTTGTAAACAGTTGCCGGCGAAACCGACCACTCGCTCACACGAGCATAGCGATCTGATAGTTCAGGTAGCGACCCTTTCGGCTTAACGATGTACGCATTCGTATTGACAAGATATTCCGACGATGCTTGGTATAGCGCAATTGCCGGCACATCACTCAACCACTGCCGTACAAACTGCGCATATTTTGCCATGCGCAAATTTGACTCCAGCCGAGTTCGCGCGCTTGCAAGCGCCGCGTCGCTCAATTGATTTGAATAATTCGAAAAATTATAGCCTGTCGCCGAAGCTTGCGACGAGTGCCAGTACGCATACACGTCTGGATCGGCGCCAAGCGCAAGCTCATACAGTAGCACGTCAAAATTGCGCGGTTGCAGCACGCCTTGCACAAAATTTGAAACTGCCGAATTTGTATCGACTTGATTAACATCAACTGCCACGCCAACCGCATTCCATTGCCGCTTCACCGTATCAATGATCTTGTTATACTGGCTGCTACTCGTCGTTGTGATAGTCAACTTAAGTTCTTGGTCGCCCTTATACCGCGCGCCATTTTTTATTTTCCATCCAGCACTATCAAGCAGCTGAGCAGCTTTTTCAGCGTTTGGCTTTGACGCACGCGACACCTCACCGCTTGAGAACACTGAATGTAGAATCGGACCATCTAGCGTTTGCACGCCGCCGCCGACTGCTTGGCGAATTGCCGCCGTATCTGTCGCGAGCTGCAAAGCTTGGCGCACTGTTTTGTCCTGCAGCACCGGATTTCTTGTATTAAACAGTAAATATACACCCTTATCAAGCGGCTCCGATATGACGCGGTACTGCGACGGACGCTTACCATGCGCAAGCGCCGCCGGCGCACTTACCGCACCGGTCACTTCACTGTTCTTGATAGCTTTCGTAAACGCTGCATCATCGGTGTAGGCGCGTAATTCAAAACGCGAAACACGAGGCACAGTGTTGTAATATTCTGTATGCGGTACAAGTTGCAACACCTTTGAAGCATTCGACAACCCTGCTGTCTGCAGGCGGCGAAACTTGAACGGGCCGCTTCCAATCGGATTTTGGCTAAACGACGACTCACGGAGCACCGACGGTTCAACATTTTGCAAAAGATGCTTCGGCACAATCGGGAATGTAAGCGCATGCGTAAACGCTGCATAAACAGTCGGCAGCGTAAATTCAACAGTATGCTGATTGATTTTTTTCACAACCGCGTCCGTCCAATTAACGCGTAGCGGCGAGCGCGTTTGCGGATTTTTAATAAGCCCAATAGTATACACAACATCGTCCGCTGTAAGCGCATGTCCGTCTTGCCACATTGCGTCGCGCAGTGTGACAGTGTAGATTTTTGAATCGCGTATCGCCATAGACGACGCAACATCAGCATGAAGCGCGCCAGTTGTATCATAATGATATAAGCTTGAGAACATTAGCCGCGCCGCCGACGCCTCCGCTTCGTTTGATGCCAACAACGGGTTAAGCGTATCAAGCGAACCAACAATACCTTCAGCGTATACGCCACCCGAACGATACCCGCCCTGCATATATGCCGACACGTTACCCCATGTTTGCTGCAATCCAAGCGTTGCAACCAAAATGCCAACAACTGCCAGCCACGTAATAATTTCACCAGTCACCAACCGAACACTATTGATGCGCCGTAAAATAAAACGCCGCGCATGACGCTGCGTCACGCCGCCAGCACGCTTCAATCGACGCGTAATATCTTTACGGTTCAGTGCGGAACGCTGCGGTTTTGGTTGTAGGTCGCCCAAATCGTTCACACACCAGCCCCATTATGACAAACTTGGCAGTACGAGCGACGCAATAATTGATAATACAAATATCACTGCCAAAAAAATCGTCACTTCAAACAAACTCTTATCAAGCCCGCGCCGCGTGGTATATAACTCGCCAGAGCCGCCAAATCCAGCACCAAGGCTTGCGCCGCGTTGCTGCAGCAGAATTGCAATCACCATCAGCACGGCTGATACAATTGTTGCAATCTGTAATATCATCGTTATATTCATCGCCTAATCCTCCTCCCGCGCTTGAGTATACTCCAATTCAAGCAAACTGCTTACTATATAGTTTACCAAACTCAATACTAAGCCCGTCAATACCGAATTCCAAAATGTCATTTGCAATCCAGGTGCCAATTTCAGCGAAACCCATACCATCAGGCCATTGACAATGATAGTAAAGAATCCAAGCGTGATCAATATCGCTGGCAGCGACAAAATAATAACAATCGGCTTCAGTACAGCGTTCACGACCGAAAAAATAAGCCCAGCTATCAAAAATGCCGGCGCTCCAGCGCTAATTTGCACTTCGCTATATCCCGTCCCGAAAATACGCACAGCAACCCACAGACCAAACGAATTCAAGATCCAGCGCAATATAAACGTCAAGAACTGCCTTTTCATTTCATCTTAGTATAGCGCATTACGATATATTTCGCTAGAGTTTCGAGCCGTTGTCCATAAACGTTGCCCGAATACGCGCCGCCAACACGGGGTTCACAACCGTTCGCAGCTGCTCTTCACTTGCCGTCTGCACACCGCGCACGCTGCCAAATGCACGCACAAGTTTTTTCTGCGTCGCCGGACCAACGCCGGTAATCGTACTAAGAACACTCTTAGTTGCATTCGCCCGCTTCAGCGTCGTGTGATAGCTAACAGCAAATCGATGCGCCTCGTCGCGAATACGCTGAAATAGTTTTATCGTGTCTTCGTATGGACTAGGCGCATCACCACCGCGCAAATTCTTTGAATGTGAACCGGCATTCTGCCGCCCGACATGTAAATTCACAAAATAGTATCCGCTTGAATCAATCACCACCGCACCAGGGGTCGGCTTCGCTACCATTTTCTCAATATACGACTCGTCGATCGGCGAACGGCCTTTTGCAATCACAATTTCTTCATCGCGCTTCGCTACCCCAATCGCCGGCACATTCACGCCGAGAACTTCTAATTCACATAGTACCGCGTTCAACTGTCCTTTACCGCCATCAATGAGCAACAAATCTGGCACACCCCATGCTTTTACATTTTTTGCGCTAAAACGGCGGCGAATCGTTTCGCGCATATTTGCCGTATCGTCGTTGCGCTGCACGTGCATCTTAAATTTACGATACTGCACACGGTCGCTTGCGCCGTTCGTAAAAACCACCATGCTCGCCACTACATTCGTGCCGCTCATATGCGAAATATCATAGCCCTCAATGCGCGCTGGTGGTGATTGCAATCCGAGTAATCGAGCTAGCTGCGTCAATGCCCGGTCTTTTGATATGTCCAAAAACTCGCGGTCGCCGAACATAATCCGCTGCTGCAGTTCGTGCATATATGACAGCTTATTACGCAGCTGCGCCGCCGTTTCAAACTCTTGGCTGCGCGCCGCCCGCTTCATGTCGCGCTCAATTTCTTTGGCGATTTTCATGCGCCCGCCTTCAATATATCTAATCAATTTGCGCAGTGATTTTTTATATTCTTGACTCGTCATGTCAGCACTTGGCGCCAGTCCAATCTGCTCCTCTAGATTCATGCGTTCACGTTTCGGCGGCTTAATATAATATGGAAAAATTTTACGTAAATACCGCAGCGCTTTTTTCACCGCAAAGCCGCTATAGAACGGACCAATATACGTCGCGCCATCGTCTGCCGGATTCCGTGTAAACGTTACCGTCGGCCATTCGCTCTTCATATCAATACGGACGAAAGTTTGCGATTTATCATCGCGCAACAAAATATTATAGCGCGGCATATAACGCTTCACCATTTCGCTTTCCAAAAATAGCGCATCCATTTCGCTTTCAGTTTCGATCCAGTCGGTATCATTAATTTCCGCTACCAATGCGCGCGTTTTTACGTCCATATCAGCCTTGCTTTGAAAATATTGCCGCACGCGATTTTTCAGAATAGCCGCTTTGCCAATATAAATAATCTCATCGTCTTTAGACTTATGAAAATATACGCCTGGAGTGCGCGGAAGCGTTTTTAATTTTTCCTTAAGCGCCGCATTCATATGTTTATTATATCGCGAATAGCGTTTTGGTCCACGATAATAGCATGCTACTATGGAATAACCCTTAGATTGTCTGATTCATGCAAGTGTAAGTATTCTAACAACACTACTGCTTGATTGTGTGCTGTATCTTTTGCGCCATAGAGCAGCGTAACTCGCGTATAAGAACGCCAACGCGCAAGAGCTGCTGCCGCTTCAGGATTATTCGCCAACTCTTGTAAATATTTTACCTTAAACTCATCATACTTAGCAGGATCGTGCGCAAACCATTGCCGTAGTTCATTGCTTGGCGCAATCTCTCTGCACCATTCGTCAAGCGCCGCTTTATCTTTGCTTATGCCGCGCGGCCACAATCGATCAACTAAAACGCGGTAACCATCGTCTGGCCTCGCGTCTTCATATATTCGTTTAGTATCGTACGTCGTCATACTAGCGCCTCCTTTACTACATTTTGCAAAATCGGAATTACTTCCATCTCAAACCATGGGTTACGTTTACGCCAACCAATATTGAGCGGCGATGGATGTACGAGCGGAAAATAATTTGGCAAATACGTATCAAATTGCGCTACCGTTGCAGTTACACTCTTTTTGGCGCGTCCCGCTAAATAATATTTCTGCGCATATGCGCCAACTAAAATTATTAAACGCACATACGGCATACGCTCTAGCAACCGCGGATGCCACATTGCGGCAAAATTGTTTCGCGGCGGCAAATCGCCGTGCACGCCTTTGCCAGGATAATAAAAATCCATCGGCATGAGCGCAAACAAATCAGGATTGTAAAACTGCTCATCACTTACGCCCAGCCACTGGCGCAACAATCGCCCGCTTGCATCATTCCACGGCTTGTGTGTTTGCTGTGCGATTCGCCCTGGCGCTTGCCCAACTAGCACAATGCGCGAATAGGACGACGCAGTATATACTGGCGTCCACCCTTTGACGCGAAACGCCGCGTTCATATCATCGTCGACAATTTGCTGAAAAAGCAACGGGCTCGACATAGAATTACTCAGCCGTTCACCTACTTCTTCACGGCTTTTTCGAGCGCGTCAATCAAGACCTGCTTCGGTCTCATGCCAATCAGTTCTTGAACTTCCTTGCCGCCTGCAAAAATCTTCATGTTCGGAATACCTTGTACACGATATTCTTTTGCCAATTCGCTACTATCACCGCTCGCTTCCGTGTCAATTTTGATAACATCAAAATTAGTTTCGTCGGCAATTTGCTGTAAAATTGGCGCCATCGCACGGCACGGCGGACACCAGGTCGCCCAAAAATCCACTAATACCGGATTGGCACTCTGCAGCACTTTCTCCTCAAACTCCTGACGATTCGTTATATTGTATAATGCCATGCTCCCTCCTTGTTATTTTTTATTATACCATTTTGCCAACCGTTTACTCAGCAGAACAATTACAATTGCTAGCGCAATCTTGGCATGTGGTTTTTATACACTTGCATGCTTTATTCATCGGCATACTCCTCCTTTCTACAACAGCTACACTCTTGACACTCACCACAAACCGTCAAAGAACCGTCTAGCACGCAATTACACAATTGATCTTGCAAGATCTTGCGGCATGGCGCAGGACACGTAATGTCAATTAAACAATCGCACCGAGTGCAGCAAAAATGATCATGCGGTTTCATGTTTGCGTCGAACCGTTTATCGCCATTCTTTGTCTTTGGTGCAAGCGCTATTTCGCCGTCATCAACTAATCGCTGCGTGATTCGGTGAATTGTCGTTGCGCTCACCTGTATATAGCGATCCGTGTAGTACTGCATAATATCCGCATGGGTCGCGTGACCCAGCTGCTTTATACAATCCCGCACTAAATTAGCATATTTACTTTCGCGGCGTATGATGGTTGTCATATTCTTATTGTAAATCATTTACATTAAAAATACAAGAAGTTTACTTTTCCAGCACTATCACAACACAATGGACTGCAGAGTATAAATTTTATCAAACAAGCCCAACGATTAAATTGTTCCAACCTTACGATATACACCATCAAGCGTTTCTACATCATCGGGATTAAGAAAATATGTAATTGCATCAGTTTTAATAATGTCTAGCGAACACATCTCTTCTATATAACCATCGAATCGTCCTGTTATCATGCCAAAATAGCGCTCAATAATTTCTAGTATAATGATTTGCTCCGGTAAATCATTTACATTACTGATAATATACACGGTCTCAAAGCTCGCGATGACCATTCAAAACTCCGTTTGTATCATCTTCATTTTGACTATGGCGAGCAATAAACAGTTTCACAGTTTGACCCATACCTCTATCTTGCTATATAATCTAGCTATTATGAACTCGTAAGCGAGTTCCTCTATTTTTCTCTTCACTATTTCGCTCAACAATACGTAATAATTTAAGTTGCAAAACACTACAAAAGGAGATTTATCATGAGTAAAAGATCAAAAGACAGCCAATCTATTCTGCGCTTATTCTGGCGTACGTCGCAGTCATATAAATGGCGGCGAAATATATCAGTTATTACCACAGTAACTACGTTCGTCGTCGGCATGTTCGTTGGTCCGCTGATTATTGCGCAGCTACTCGACATGATTCAGCATGGGAGACTCAGCGACACCAGCAACTCATGGCAGCTCGTGATATTATACGGATTATCGCAACTATGGTCGGAGATTATCGGTTGGCGCTTAGTGCTTTATCTAGTGTGGACATTTGAGGTCTCCGTGATGCGCGATTTGTATGTAAAAATATTCAACAAATTAGCAAACGAAACGTTATTTTTCCACGCTAACAAGTTTGGCGGCTCGCTAGTTAGCCAAACAAATAAATTTACCGGAGCGTTTGAACGCTTCTGGGATACTATCATTTGGTCGATTCTGCCGGTCGTGATTTCCATTATTGGATCAATCGTTGTTCTCTCAACATTGTTATGGCAATACGCTATCTTCTTGGCGATTTTCGCGGTTATCTTCATTATAGTGGTCTATTTTGGTTCGCGACCAATGATGAAGCTAAACGAAAAAGAAGCGGCTGCCAACAATACTATGAGCGGCAAAATCGCTGATGCTATCTCTAATATTATGGCAGTGAAATCATCAGGCGCCGAGATGCGAGAAAGTAAAGAATTTACCAAAACAGCAAACAACTGGCGCAGCGCTTCATTTAATTTGATGTCCGGTTTTCTGAAAATGAGCGCTATTTATTCATCAATTACGACGACCATCAAAGTTGCCGCTATCGCGTTCGCCGTCTATGCTGCGCAGCATAGTACTGTATCGGTAGCAGCGATTTACCTAATTATTACCTACACCGGTACAATGACGCGCGAGCTATGGAATATGAACGGTATTATGCGCAATTATAACCGCGTGCTTGGCGACGCGCGCGACATGGCGGAAATTCTACAAACACCGACAAGCTTGATTGATAAAAGTGCGAGAAAATTACGCATTTCGCACGGCGAAATCGTCATGAATAATGTGACATTCACGCATGATGAAGGACAAGGCGACACGTTGTTTAAGAATTTCTCGCTGACCATCAAACCCGGCGAAAAAGTTGGACTAGTTGGCACATCTGGCTCAGGAAAGACGACGCTGACAAAACTACTCCTACGCTTTGCCGACATTGATAGCGGCGAGATTTTAATCGACTCGCAAAATATCGCCGACGTCACACAGGCAAGCTTACGCTCAAGTATTGCGTATGTACCACAAGAACCGCTGCTCTTTCACCGCTCAGTGCTGGACAATATCGCGTACGGACGACCTGGCGCAACAAAATCCAACGTAAAGAAAGCCGCCAAGCAAGCTGGCGCATATGATTTCATCACGAAATTACACGATGGATTTGACACGCTTGTCGGCGAGCGCGGCGTGAAATTATCGGGCGGACAACGCCAACGTATTGCTATCGCCCGCGCTATTTTGAAAGATGCACCAATTTTAGTCCTTGACGAGGCAACATCAGCGCTCGACTCGGAATCTGAGGCGCTGATTCAAGAGTCGCTTGAGACGCTGATGAAAAATCGTACATCTATCGTTATCGCTCATCGCCTGTCAACTATCGCCAAACTTGACCGCATTATTGTCATGAAACGCGGTCGCATTATTGAGGACGACACGCACAACGAGTTGCTGAAAAAGAACGGTACATACGCGCAATTATGGCAACGTCAATCCGGCGGGTTTATTGAGGAATAAAAAATCGTCCCCAATTCTGGGGGACGATTAAACATTTATATCACCTTTTATTCTGCTTCCGCGCCTGGCTTTTCGCCTTCAACTGGCACGTCCTCAGCGTCAGCCGAAGTCGATTCTCCTGCCGCCGCTTCATTTGCAGCTTCAATTGCAGCCGGCTCATACACGCTTGCAACGACTAAATCCTTCACGGTAACATTGTCGTCAGCCGCACCTTCGCGACCATCATCATTGTCGACAATCTCTACACCTGATGGCAACAGTATATCGCCGATCGTAACGCGATCGCCAGCGTCCGCGAGGTTCATAATCGACACCTCTAGAGACTCTGGCAGCTCCATCGGCAGCGCTTTGACCTCAATTTTCTCAATCGCTTGCAAAACGACCAATCCGTTACGCTCCGCCGCTGACTCACCTTCGCCAGCCAGGCGGATAGGCACTTCCGCCACCACCGGCTCATCGGCACGAACTGCATGAAACGAAATGTGACGAATAACACCATGCTTAATAGGGTGAAATTCCGCAGCTTTAATCATCGCAATACGGTGTTTCGTGCCCGACAACTGCACCGGCGTATGCTTGCCAGCTTCCGCGTACACACGCACCACCTCGCCTGCGTCAGCCTGAATTGCAATCGGCTCCATATTCGCACCATACACAACACCCGGCGTCAGCCCTCGTCTCCGCAGCTGCTTTACTTTTTTGCCGAAAATTTCTCGGCGATCTACTTTCAATGTTACCTTGTCTCCCATATTTCTCCTTTTCGGATATGTTTCCGGAGTTACATTATACTGTGTATTTATTATAGCATATGCGGAAACTATTATTCGTAACACTCTGTCTGCAAGCAAGCATAAATACTACCACCCTGCTCGCAAAAACGCAATGTATGTTTATCCAAAATCTATCGGGTTCGGCGTTTCATCAAATAGTAACCACCAACTATGCCACCGCCGAGCAGTGCGACCGCACCGAACGCATAAAACACTACATTATCTCCCGTATTTGCAAGTTGCCGACCACTCACCTTATTATTTGCATTCTGTGCCGATGAGCGGGCAGACGTACCGCCTGGCTGAGTGCTGGGAGGAGTTGGAGATGCCGACACCAAGTAAACACCCACTGGATCAACAATCTCGCCATTCGCGATACCGTCCGAATCGCCGAATCCGCCATCTGTAAGCTGATACGCCACAACCGTACGCAAACCATCTGCCGATGCCAAGAAACTCACCTTATTTGTTATGTCGCTCACCGTCCCGTTATATTCCTTTACGACTCGCAATTTTGACGTGTCTGAGTATAAGCGACTAAGCTGTAGTTGAACCTGCACCGAATAACCACTCGCCGACGCTGAATGCGCACAATCAACCGTGAATGCGACTTGCTCGCGTAAATCGCTACCCTGATGCTTCGGCGAAATTGCACCGAGTGCAATCTGAGCTATATTAGAGCACTGACTACCAGAGACGGAAACTGTCAGTACACCGCCTCCAGGCTGGGTAATCTGCCGTTTCGTCACCGGCGCCGGAGCTGGCGGCGTTACAATTGTAATCGCATTCAAACGATCCTGTAGAGCTTTCTTTTTGGCTTGATCTTGAACTTTGTCAACCAACACTTTTGCAGCGTCAACGGCAGTCTGCGTTTTGTTATGCTCCGCCGCAACAACAGCAGTCTCGGCAGCGGACTGAGCGTTTGTCTCTTTTTGCTGGGCAGCGGTGATGGCATTATTAAGAGCAACCGTAGCGTCGTTCACATCCTGCTCGCTTACACTTTGAGAATTGTTTACCTCTCGCGCTTTTGCAAGTGCCCTTGCAACTCCCTGATCGTTCTGGATGTACAACGGTTCGTTTTGTGCAGCTGTTATTGCAGCGCGAAGAGCAGTTTTATCAACCGGCGCTGGCATAACGATTGCATCAAGGCGATCTTGGAAGGACTTTTTCTTGGCTTGGTCTTGGACCTTGTCGACAAGTACTTTCGCGGCATCTATAGCGGTTTGTGTTTTGTCGTGTTCCGCTTTTGCCACAGCAGTTTCAGCAGCTGCCTGAGCGTCTGATTCTTTCTTCTTCGCCGCCGAAACAGCATTATTTAGTGTGGTCGTGGCTAAAGCTACATCTTGCTCGGTAGCGCTCTGTGAGCTATTTATTTCCTGAGCTTTCATAAGTGCTCTCGCTACAGCTTCGTCCCGCCTAATGTATAGCGGTTCATTTTGTGCAGCCGTTATAGCAGCCTGAAGAGCGGCTTTATCCGGAGCAACCGGCGTTGTACCTGTCGCGTCCATTAATGTATTAACGAGCGCCCCGCGATTCACTGCTACACCAGCTTTTACCGTCGTACCCGACGGATCAATCGCAAGCGCAACGTCGCTCGGCAACGGCTTGCCAGAGTTAATTGCAGGACTACCGGCTTTTAGCGTGTAGTTGCTCTTCTTATAGTCGGCATTATGTACCGCCTCTTTTATAAAATACGGATTATTTTCCCGCGAACCAAGCTCATCAAACGAATGCTCGCCGCGCCCCTTGATAGAACTCCGAACCCGAGTATCATTCTTGATGTCTGCTATTCGAGCGAATTGTATATCAATCGTATTTCCGCCGTCAAGATCCCAAGTAAATACTGTTGGCTCATTCGCAAGGCTGCTTCGGTAGTAAACATTATAATCAAACCCTTTGAACATTTCGTTCGTGTAGATTTTTGTCGCTGCAGCGCCATTATTCTTGTCACCGTCAGAACGCACAGGGAACGAATAGAACCGCGAACCGTCATTTGGTACATATGCACGCGACGATAGAATATTATTATACATTTCTAAACCAGTCAGATTCCAGCTTAGTCCTTGACTCTTCGACCACGACTCCCACGTCGTACAGGTTACGTTATCCGCTGCGTAAGCATTACATCCGCTCTCGCGACTGTCTTCAAACAAATCAATCGGCCGGTTCGTTCGCGAAATCGTATTGTTATAAATTTTTACATCATTGCTGCCCGAAATACGTATGCCTGTACCAGAACCTTCAATAATATTAGAGGCAATAATAGCAGGACCAGATACTTCATAAAATATTGCCGTTCCATTGTTTGTAAAGAAGTTACCGACCAGCTTTGCATCAATACAACCCTCGTCGCACCAAAAACCAATCGGACTTGCCTTTATCATATTATTAGGATCGCTTTCTTCAACGCCAGATCCCGACCGATCAATGATATTATTACGAAATGTAAAGTCTTTCGTGTGCGTCACTTTTATTTCTGATATCGTACAGAATGCACCGCATTTCTTCACTTTAAACCCGGCGGCGTTACTGCCAGAAAATGTATTACCAATATACGTTGCCTTATGCGTTCTATTGGCACCCGCACCGTTTGCGCCGTTATCTAAGAATTTCGTATTTTTTACAACTAGATTATCAGCCTCGCCGGTATGTAACCCTATCGCTGAACTTTGTGCAAAGATAGAATCTTGAATAACCGCATTTTTCGAAACCACAAATGCTTGCGACACACCAGACGTATCCGTAAAACCCCACGCTTGTACCGGCGCATACTGTGCAATGTTTATACCCTTCATATTAAATCCAGCACCAGCCGCCGTAAACGCCCGCGACCGCTGCGATATTTCCGTTACGCCTGTAGTCGGGTCAGAGCCAACATAGTACGTAATATCGTCTTCTACACCTGGATGATAGTCATATTTACCTGTATCCGAGTTGAACGTTCTTGTCGTCGGCGTTTGATCTTCGGCGTAGAATTTACCAGCCGACACTTCCGCCTTGCTTGCGACTTGTTTTAGCGGCTTATCGTCAATAAACACTTGCTCCGGAAATGCTGCTGTGCCTTCTTCTGCTGGATTACTATTTACTGTACAGACGTGGCAAAAATTGGTGTACCGTCCTTTCGTTTTCCAGAGATTTCCTTCTTTCGTCCAAACAGAGCCGCTCACGACATCACTGCCTTTGAGCCAGACTTCAGCGTGCGGTGCAGCTTGCAACGTTATGTTTGTTTTGTCGATCGAAAAATGCGGTTCACGGTAAATTCCAGATTTCGCGACTACTGTACCGCCGTTTGAAAGCTTCGACAAGGCAAACTTAAATGTCTTATATGGCGCGCTTTCCGTACCATTCCCCGATGCATCATCACCATCCGGTGATACCCATGCAACGTTGTTCGTCGGCACCACGTAGTTTGTATCGGTAAACTGATACATATTATTAATACGGACAGCATGCGCCGGTATAAAGTGCATTAGCCCCAAACCAGCAACAAACAAAACCGCCACATGTGCAACGATTATTTTATACAATTTCCTTCTATTTGAGCCTAGTTTTATCACCGCCCTATTCCGCCTTTTTTCTGTTAATGTTTTGTACCTCAGTTCCACTGTACCACAAATCGCTTACGCCTGTCAACAGAGAAGCTCTTAATCTTACCTCCTTGCAGCTAGGCCGCACCCCATCACCTTATCTGCGGCGCCTCTAATGTTTTTACCACGCTTCTGCAATAGTATTAAACTATGGTACAATTTTACTTGATATGGAAGCGCTCGTTCACGCCATCACCGGCTTTGGAATTATCGCAATCCTGCTCGTCGTCTTTGCCGAGTCGGGACTGCTCATTGGATTCATTTTTCCGGGCGATAGTTTACTATTCACCGCCGGTTACATGGTGCAGCAGCAAATTCTCGGATTCAATGGACAACCAATTGATATCCATATCTTTGCACTGCTTATTTTTGCCGCAGCTGTTGCCGGCGATAGCGTCGGATTTGAATTCGGGCATAAAGTCGGCCGTAAATTATTTCAAAAAGAAAACTCGCGATTTTTTAAGAAAAAATATCTCGACCAAACCGAAGCATTCTATGCTAAGCACGGCTCAATTACGATCGTACTCGCACGGTTTGTGCCGATTGTTCGCACGTTTGCGCCAATTGTTGCCGGCGCAAGCAATATGCATTACCGCACATTTATTACATACAACATTATCGGCGGGTTCTTGTGGTCGTCGCTGTTTGTCCATCTCGGATATTACGCCGGCGAGTTTTTGACCAAAGCGGGTATAAATATTGAGGTCGCAGCGCTTATTATGATATTCCTATCGGTTTTGCCAATGGTTATTCACGCGCTCAAACAAGAAAGTACGCGCGCTAAACTCAAACGCCAGTTCAAAGTGTTGTTTTCGAAAAAAGATAGCTAAATTACCTGTCGTTACAAATAGCCCGTAGACTATAAAAGCTTTTTCAAGTACTTGCCGGTGAATGATTCCGGCGATTTTGCAACATCTTCCGGCGTACCTGATGCAACCACCGTGCCGCCGCCTTGCCCGCCTTCCGGGCCCATATCAATAATCCAGTCGGCGCATTTTATTACCTCTAAATTATGCTCAATGATAATCATACTATTACCGCCGTCGACAAGTTTTTGTAGAATATCAAGTAGTTTTTTAACGTCTGCCGTATGCAGCCCCGTTGTCGGCTCATCTAGGATGTAGAGCGTTTTACCAGTTGAACGGCGGCTCAATTCAGTCGCAAGTTTGATTCGCTGCGCTTCGCCGCCCGAAAATGTCGTTGCCGGCTGCCCAAGTTTAACATAACCAAGCCCCACCTCGTTGATCGTTTGCAGTTTGCGCGCAATCGCCGGCACATTCGCGAAAAACTCACACGCCTGCTCAACTGTCATATTCAAAATATCGCTAATCGTTTTACCCTTATACTTAATTTCAAGCGCTTCGCGATTATACCGCTTACCATGGCATTCCGGACACTGAACGTATACATCCGGCAAAAAGTGCATTTCAATTTTTATCATGCCGTCACCCTGGCAATGCTCGCAGCGCCCGCCCTTCACATTAAAACTAAACCGTCCCGCTTTGTAACCGCGAATATTTGCTTCAGGCGTATTTGCAAACAACTCACGGATCTGTGTAAACACGCCGGTGTATGTCGCCGGGTTTGAGCGCGGCGTACGCCCAATCGCCGATTGATCAATTACAATCGCTTTGTCTAATTGATCAATACCATCAATTCGTTCGTGCGCGCCTGGTACTGCTTGCGCCCGATGCAACCGTGCTGTTAGCTCGTTTGCGACAATATCATTCACGAGCGTTGATTTGCCGCTGCCACTCACGCCTGTCACGAGTGTCATCACGCCAAGCGGAAATTCAACATCAATATGTTTCAAATTATTTTCACGCGCACCGCGCACAACGAGTTTACGGTCTTTTTGCACAGTGCGGCGTTTTTTTGGTACAGCTATTTTCTCAGTACCGCTTAAATACCGCCCTGTTATGCTTGCGGAATTTTCCGCAACCTCAGCTGGCGTACCTGCTGCTACAACTTCGCCGCCGTGCACGCCCGCACCCGGACCAATATCTACCAGATAGTCTGCTTGCGCGATCGTATCCTCATCATGCTCAACAACAAGCACCGAATTGCCTAAATCACGCAGATGTTTCAATGTCGCGATTAACCGATCGTTATCACGCTGGTGCAACCCGATCGACGGCTCATCAAGCACATAGAGGACGCCTTGCAGACCAGAACCGATCTGCGTTGCCAAACGAATCCGCTGCGCTTCGCCGCCGCTAAGCGTATTTGCCGCTCGACTCAGCTCTAAGTAGTTTAGACCGACGTTATTCATAAAACCAAGCCGCGCCGCAATCTCTTTCAGAATCAACCGCACAATATGCATTTCCGACTCGCTGAATTTTAGCTTACTAAATAAATCAAGCGCATTTGCTACATCAAGATTACACATATCCATAATCGACAGCCCGTTTACTGTCACCGCCAGCACAACCGGTTTGAGACGCGCACCTTGACATGTCGTACATTTCCGCTCGCGCATAAAGCGCTCAATATCTTTGCGCATAAAGTCGCTTTCCGTCTCGCGATGCCGACGCTCCAGATTCGGAATCACGCCTTCGTATGTCGCATCATAATAGCGCCCGCCCGCCAAGTCAATACGATATTTTTGAGAACCCGTCCCATATAAAATTTTCTGCCGAACATCATCTGGCAATTGCTTGACCGGCACCTGCAGACTAAATCCATGCGCATCGGCGACCGCTTTGATTTTGCGCATATAAAAATTATCAACATTAATACGATTATACGGGCGAATTGCACCCTCGGCGATCGTTAAATTACCGTTAAATACTAATTCTGGATCAATCTCTAGCCGCGTACCAAGCCCCGTGCACGTCGGGCACGCGCCCTGCGGTGCATTAAAACTAAACAGGCGCGGCTCAAGCTCTGGAATCTCTTCGTTCGGGTGATCAACACACGCGTAGCGCTGGCTGTACGTCAACAGCTCGCCGCTATCAGCATTCATAATCTGCACGACACCCGACGCCAAATCAAGCGACTGCTCCACCGCCTGCGACACGCGGCTAATCATATCCGGCTTCATAACGATTCGGTCAATAACAATTTCGATATCATGCTTGTAGCTTTTCTGCAGCTCTGGAAATTCATCAAGCGCATACATCACGCCGTCCACCCGTGCCCGCGCGAAACCGGAGCGCATATATTGCTCTGGCACGTGCTGAAACTCGCCTTTTTTCTGCGCGACGATCGGCGCCAGTATCATGAGCCGTTCGCCCTCTGGTAATCTCATGATTTCATCAATGATCGCCTGTGCCGTGCGCCGCTGCACCGACTTACCGCAGACCGGGCAGTGCGGCACGCCAACGCGCGCAAATAGCAATCGCAAATAATCGTAAATCTCCGTCACCGTTGCAACCGTTGAACGCGGGTTGCGCGATGTCGATTTTTGATCAATACTGATCGCTGGACTTAACCCTTCAATACTATCGACGTCCGGCTTGTCCATGATACCTAAAAACTGCCGTGCATAGCTACTCAGGCTCTCAACGTAACGGCGCTGCCCCTCGGCATAAATCGTATCAAATACCAGACTTGATTTGCCACTACCACTTAAGCCAGTCACGACGACAAATTGATCGCGCGGAATCTCGATATCAATATTTTTCAGGTTATTTTGACGCGCACCGATAATTTTTATGCTCTTTGACATGACTATATATTATAGCATTTTTGCGCACATCATACTAGCCGCGATCGGCACAGAAAAAGCGGAGCGACACGAAACATAGGTGCACATTTTTGCGCACAATATTGCAAATTTGTTGCAATACAGATATACTAAGTAACATTATGAATGACGCTCTGCAAACATTAGAATCCATCCTACGGCAGCATCAATTACATGTCACCAAGCCGCGCCGTACGGTGTTTGCTGCATTATATGACCAGCCGCTGCGCTATATCGGCGAGCTGATACGCGCGACAACGCCATCAATTGATCGCGTTAGCGTATACCGTACGGTTGAGCTATTTGAGCGCCTTGGTATCGTACGCGTCATTCCTGTCGGCTGGAAACATAAAATCGAATTATCCGACACATTTAACAAGCACCACCACCACGCCACCTGCCGGCAATGCGGACGCGTAATTGATTTGCCCGAGAATCACACGCTTGAACGCCTTATTGCATCAATTGCCGCCGAATATCATATTCATAATCCATCGCATGTCCTTGAAATTCAAGGAATTTGCACGCACTGCGCTCAAACGAAAAAATCGTAGCGACTGTTATGGCGCTTATCGTTGCATGTTTTTGACCTAATTGCTATATTATTGTTATAAATAAAAGTAATCTAGGGCGCGCCACCATGAAATGCAAGCACTTATTCCTTACCACATTCGGACTCGCGATAGCAGGAATATTTTTCGTACATAGCAGCAGCTTTTTTGACACATTGCTTGGTTTTATGCTCACTGGCATGATTCCCGGGACGACAATCAGCGTCCCCTATTGGATAATACTTGGCAGCTGTATCATTCTGATCGTCGGTATCATTGACGCGGCATGCAGCACAGCGCCGCTCAAACCGCCGACACATACTTCGGGATACTAATCTTAATCTAATCTGGCTCTGGCAAAATTGACTCTGCCCACAATTGCAGCTCTTGCACGATAAATTCTTTGCCAGGATCAAGCGCACTAGCCGCAAACCGCTGCAGCGCCGCCATATATTTTGGTAATTGCGCCTGTATGCGTGCTGCGCGCCATGTTTGCCACATTTCACGCTCATCACTGCTCAGTGTTTTCGGGAAGTTGCGCGCTTTATAATGCAACAACAGTCCCGGCAGCCGCTCGTCGGCAAAATTGGGATGAAAATCAGCCAGCTCGCGCTCGCTTGCGTTGCGCACTGCTTCGGCGCGCAACCGATCGCGGTCATTCAAAAACCCATCGTATAACTGCGCTTCCGGATCGGGCGATCGCGTAAATTCGGGTTTGTTTTCAAAAATCGTACGTAATTTCTCAGCGAATTCTGGGTGTGCCAGAAGAATTTTTTGGTGTTTCGCTATCGTCTCGGCGTCAAGCGATATTTTCGCCCACCCGCCGCCGTGCGCCAACACACCAAGCGGCGCTACTGCCGGACAGCGATTCGGCTGCAGCTCTTTTGCCGGCAACTTCACAAAATCCTCAGCCTGGCGCTCCTGCCAGCTCGCGTACACTTTATGCGCTAATTCCGACTCGCTTAAATCAATAAACGGCGTCGGATCATATCGTAAATCATACACCACAACGTTGCCATTACGTCCTGCCGCCAGCGGGAACGCGGCTGTCGTCTTAGCGAATTCCTTGTCGTAGCGCCCGCTACTATAAACAAACGGCTTTTTATCGTCGACATTTACAAGTTTTACAACCTCTTTTTTATCGCGCATTTTTAGTAAATATTCAAACAATTGCGGTTGTTTATCGCGAATCAATTTTGTCACGTCAATCAATGCATCAACATCGCTCATCGCGTCATGCGCATTCTTGTGAGCAATACCGTTTTCGCGCGTAATGAGCTCAAGCCGGTTCGTTGGCTCGCCAGCGTCATCAAGCGGCCAGCTAATACCTTCAGGCCGGAGCGCCCGCGTCATCCGCACCACGTCAAGCATATCCCAGCGCGACCGGCCATCTTTCCAGCACCATTCGTATGGATCGTAAAAATTACGCCACAGCAGATGGCGAATGAACTCGTCGTCAAACCGAATGTTATTGAACCCGACAACGATTGTGTCAGGCGTAAAAATTTCATCGTTTAGTATGCGCGCAAACTGCACCTCGCTATAGCCCTCATCGACAGTTTTTTGCGGCGTAATACCAGTGACCATTAGCGCATCAGGGTTCG
The DNA here is from genome assembly GCA_030253535.1 of Candidatus Saccharimonadaceae bacterium ML1. Taxonomy (NCBI): domain Bacteria; phylum Candidatus Saccharimonadota; class Candidatus Saccharimonadia; order Saccharimonadales (SeqCode); family Saccharimonadaceae (SeqCode); genus Candidatus Southlakia; species Candidatus Southlakia epibionticum. Next base: position 625,475 of record CP124550.1, read on the forward strand.
GCAGCGTGTCGTCACTGAGCGCTACAAGCATATTATACGGCTCGCCGATTGGCGTAAGATCCATGCTTGTCCGCCGCCCCGCAAATTGCATAATCCGGTCTTCGCGCGCGTTTAATCCGCTGGTTTCTAAATCGTAGAAAAAGAATGTTTGCGCCATACTCTTAGTATAGCAAAAAATAGTTTTAGCGCGTTACGGACCATAATTAAAATAGCCGCAGCGCTCCCTGCACAAGTATTCTGCGCCTACTGCTCAACTAACGTCAACTCACTCTCGCCGATCCGCACGACGCTCTCGCCTGTCGCGCCCTGGCGGACCAGCTCGTGCGTAATACCTGTCCGTTTCATGATGTCGCGCAAGCGGTTTACTGCCTCAAATTGATCAAAATTCGTCCGGCGGGCAAACTTCTCGATTTTTTTACCTTGAACTATAAAAACTGCTACCGGCTCGCCGCCCTCGTTCGTCTCATCTGGCAGCCGCTCAACTGTCCACGCGTCTGTCAATTGGTCTTCATCAAGCGAAATTACCGGCAGGTCGGTCTCTGCTTCGCCCTCTTGCTGCTGCTCGCGCTGGCGGTACGCTTTGACTGCGCGCCGCAGCAACCGTAACAAATCTTTCACGCCCCGCCCCGATTGCGATGAGATAGCTACAATCTCCGCATTATTCGCCGCTTTTTGCAGTGCTGTTTTTTGCATCGCAATAATCTCCTCGTCCAATCCTTCGCATTTTGTCAGTGCAATAATCTCTGGGCGCGCTGCTAACTCCGTGCTATATTTTTCAAGCTCGCGGCGAATCGCTGTATATTTTTCCGCCGGATCATCGCTATACGCATCAATCATATGGAGCAGCACCGCCGTCCGCTCAACATGACGTAAAAATCGGTCGCCCAGACCTTTACCTTCGCTCGCACCTTCAATCAACCCTGGAATATCAGCAATAAGAATACTGCCGTCATCAATATCAGCCACTCCTAGATTTGGTGTCAAAGTGGTAAATTCATAATTCGCAATTTCCGGGCGCGCATTTGACACGACACTCAAAAAGGTTGATTTTCCCGCGTTCGGAAAGCCAACCAACCCGACATCCGCCAGCAGTTTCAATTCCAATTCAGCCTCAAACGATTCACCCGGCTCGCCAAGCTCTGCCATGCGCGGTGTCTGGCGTACGCTCGACTTAAAGTGCGCATTGCCAAACCCGCCGTCGCCGCCTTTCGCAATCACTGCTTCTTCGCCGTGGCGTGCCAAATCAACTACGATAACACTGTCGCGCTTAACGATCGTGCCAACGGGAACTTTTACAATCAAACGCTCGCCTGCGCGTCCCGCCTTTTTTCTTTTACTGCCAGCTACGCCGTTCTCTGCTTTGAGCTTTGGCTGATAACGGAATTTCAACAGCGTATTGAGCTGCTCGGTCGCAACAAAAACAACGTCGCCGCCCTTGCCGCCGTCGCCACCGTCCGGACCGCCTTTATCGACAAAAATCTCATGGCGAAAGCTCACTGCGCCGTCGCCGCCTTTACCGGCTGTTACCGTTACCTTTGCTGTATCAACAAACATACTTTCAGTATAACAAAAACGCCCCGAATTTGACAGAGGCGTTTTTACATTTCACAATGTTATTTTAATGGATATATTTATAGTAGCCGCTAGTCGCTTCGCTCCATGAGAGTGTCCCGCGACCGACGCGGTTGAAACCGCCGCCCCAGCGATACCCGTTCATTTCGCTAATCGTGACAGAAACGCCTGGATTCACCGATTCAACGATTGCTACGTGACCATAACCGCCGCCATTTGCCATAATCGCCCCAGCGCTCGGCGTACCATTTACCATTAATCCTGCAGCCCGCGCATTGTATGCCCACGTGCTAGCGTTACCCCAGTAACTACCGACCGGCAAACCGAGCTGAATACGGCGTTCATATGCGTACCATGTACAATTGCCCCAAGCATATTTATTGCCAGCAGATACCACGCCCCTGAACGATGAGGCAGCACCTGCTGCCGTACCAGCGCCCCAGTTGCTATTTGCCGGCACGCCGCGGCGCGACGAATTAGCGTTGCGCGATGATGCGGCATAGCCTGGACGTTCATTTTCCGGCAAGACGCCGCCAGGAATAATTAAGCGCGTACCGCTTGCGACATTCGCTGAAAGTTCAAGGTCGTTATACGTAACAATGTCGCTCTTCTTGCTACCATATTTTTCGGCGATCGCATCAAGCGTATCGCCGTCTTTCGTCGTGTACAAAATACCATCTGTCGGCAGAATTGTCAGCGTCACATTTGGTTCAAGCGCATCAGAGCTCAAATTATTCGCCCAAGCGATTGTTGTTTTCTTTAATCCGTATTTTTCGGCAACACCGTCAAGCGTATCACCCGCTTGCGTCACGTAGGTTGTCGTGCTGCGCGAATCAGCCGTCATATTTACGACTTGCGGCTTACTAATCGTGCTTGAATCGGTCTGCGTCATCATTGTTTCGACTGCAAGCGATTGCGATAAGTTTGCTACGTTATTGCTGACCGGCATATTTGTCGTGTCGGCAAGCGAAGATGCGATATTTGCCGCTACCACCGGATCAACCGAGCCAGCTTCACTCTGTACCTTAGCAAGCGTCGTCGTCTGCGTTGTCGGCGAGGCATTTGCAAGCGCCGACGACCGTTCTGTCGCGACCGGCTGATAGCTAACCGCGATTAACGTTGTAATTAACAAAAATACGCCGAAATACGACGCAATTGACGAAATAGAAAGCGCACCGCGGCGTGATCGTTTACTCACATGAGTACGCGCCGACGAATCAAGAGCCTTGCGTGCCATAAAATTCGAGCGAGCTTTTGCTGATGAATCGTTAGTAATGATAACCGTTCTCCCGGAACGCATTCACATGCATTCCCTATACCTATTCAAGTCTTTCTCTCTGATTCTCAGAGACGGACCGCCATCGACCATTTTAATTAACTAATAGTAACGAAAAAGATTGTTTCGGCAGTTGTACGACTTTTCAAGGTAGTCATTTCTGGGCGCTGCGCGATAAACACTCTCCGTAAAACCTCGCAAACTTACAGAAATGTACGCGTTTCATTATAGCAGATGAGCGCCTATATTGTCAATGCTTTTTACTAGATCGCTGCACAGAGTTTTTGACAATGATTTTTAATATTCGCCTCATGCTCTTCGTTCGTTTTCGCAAAGTAAATTAAACCATCGTCGCCTGCTAAAAAGAAATTGTAATCAGTTTCGGTTGGGTTCGCGACCGCCCGCAGCGATAATTCGCCGGGCGCAGCGATCGGCGTTGGCGGCAAGCCCTCGTATTTGCGCGTATTGTACGGCGAATCAATCGACACAAGCGCATTAGTGTCGTCTTTAGGGATATCAATCTTTGCCTTATCAGCGGCATAGACTGCCGTAATGTCGGATCCGAGCTTTGCACCTGCACGGAAACGCTTAATAAATACTTGCGCGATACCACGCTGGTACTGATAGCAGCGCTCTTTGCGCTCTGCCGTCGGCTTGTCTTCGCACGTTAACTCGCGCTCAACAATTGACGCAAGCGTGATTCCCTGGTATAAATTTAATCCTTGTTCTTTAAATTTCGCGACCAAATTGTTCTTTTGCACGATTTTATACATATGCGCAAATACCGTTTCGAGAACTTGCTTCGCCGTCGCGTCGTCTGCTACGTGATATGTCTCGCCAAACATATAACCTTCAAGCGGCGCATCCGCTGGTTTGTCGGCAAACAACGGACTATCGTATGCCGCGTGGAATGCCGTCGTAATGTCGTTGTCGCTAAAGCCGGCTTGCTTTAGAACGTAGCGCGCATTTGTTTTATCGGTGCCGCTTCGCGCGCGCGATGCTTTGTAGCGCGACGCTTCAAGCGTGCCGCCCGGGTAGAATGTAATCGCTTTGAAATCACGGCATCCAGCCGCTAATTTAGCCACTATTTCGGGAACGGTTTGCGACGGCGAAACGCGGCACGTACTGCCCACCATTGCCTTACCTTCTAAATACGCATAAATTCGGAATGCTAATTCATCGCGAATGACACCTATTTTTTTCAGCTTAGCAGCAATTGTCGCCGTTGAGTCGCCGTCGCTAATAACAACTGAGTGCTTCTCTGTACTGCGCGAGGCTGCTTTCAGCTGGCTAGTATACCACATGTATGCGCCGGCAGCCATAGCAATAATAACGCTGAATATAACAAAAGCGATAAGCCACTTTTTATGGCGGCGAGATTTTTTATTCGGAGAAGACGACACGCGTCCTCGTTCTGGCGTATCACGGCGGCTACGGAACGGTTCGGCAGAGTTCTGCGAATTGTTGCGCGGCACGTTCCCTACGTCTGGCAGCGTATTGTTGACGTTTGACAGGGGGCGTGGGCGCTGCAGCGGCTGGTATTGTGAACCTGGGCGAAACTGCCGCTCCGTTTGCGCTTGCGGGCGAGAGTCTGTGCGCGGCGGCTGCCCAGCAGATTGCGGACCAGATGGGCGCGGCTGAAAATGCGGCTGCGCCATAGCTTGCGGTGATCGCGGCTCTGGCGACCTGGACCGGCGAAATCCGTCCATTAGTGCGTCTCCAAATAATCTTGCAATATCAAACTTGCCGCTAGCGCGTCGACTTCGCCTTTTGCGTACGGTTGATTACGCGCGTTCAAAATTTCTTCAGCCTTAACACTCGTGAGCGATTCGTCTTGAAAAACGATTTTTGGCGCAATGTCGCGCAGCTGTTCGACAAACCGCTCGACAAATTCTGTCTGCTTCGTTGGCTCGCCTGCTTGGTTGCGCGGATACCCGACGACGAGCACATCGGCTTTTTCACGCACGATAATTTCAGCAATCGCCTGAACTTCGCCGCCATCAACATTGAGCGTATCATACGCCATCGCGATTTTTACGTCATCACGCGCTAAGGCAACGCCAATTCGCTTCTCGCCGACATCAAGCGCAACGTACGATTTACTCATCGACGACAAATTTCACCGTTATCTTTTTTGTATCGCCCGGCACAGTATGCACCCAAAACGGCGAGAAATTAACGTCGACCGACTTAACGCCATCAATCGCTTTCACATATTCTTGCACTTCGCCAATGCGCTTGCCCTTCACATATTCTTTGATTGCCGCTTCATCAATTTTCGGACCAATCTTGCCGTTTGCTGTTAATTTCGCTGTTACAGTTTCCCCGGCAATCGTAACATTCGTAAGCGACACCGACGACACGCCGTTGCTATACACTTTTTGATTATTTTTTCCATCAATTTGCTGCTTGAAATACGCATCGAGAAATGTATTGAGGTCGGCTTTTATGATCGCCTTGAGCGAATATTTGATTGCGCCGCCAATTGCCGCCTTGCCGTCTGGCGCCTCGGTGCCCGCTGCTGGGATTGATACGCCGCTTGTATTGACGACAAACGACGCGTCGATGACCGTAGCGTCTTTGCCAAATTGCGACTGGAGCGCCTTTTTTGCCGCATCTTTTTCGGCGTCGGACACTAAATTCGCTGTCGCGGAATCAATGTCGCTCTGCTGCACGACAGTAACCGTCTTATCTGTGCCGCCCGACGTTGATGCTGTGAAACTCGCCTCAAATCCTGATAAGCCTTTCGCACTGCCGGACGCGCCGTTATATTTCGAGCCATTTTCGACCGCTGTCACGCCGACCGTCACGCCGTTGCGTGTTGTGCGCAGCGTATCGTAGCTGAATGTCAGTGCGCTATCAAGCCGGTATTTTGCGCCGCTCGACGATGACACTTCCGAACCTGCTGCGACCGTTACGTCATGGTCGACGATATCGCTAATCGTTTCGCGCGTCGGCGTCACGCGGATCGTACCCGTCGCTTTTGTCCCGACATCTTTCGTGCCTGTCGCCGGAATTGTCTTCGACACCGGCGTTTCCGACGCTTTCGTTGTTGTTTTGATCGTACCCTCGCTCAGACTAGTCGCTGCAGTATCGCTGGCTTTTACTTGCGTATTCACAGCGACCTGCGACGTTTGCGCCGTAATAGCAATCGTAGCATGGGGCGCGATCACAAACGCCCAGATACCGCCGCCAATCAGTAACGCAACCCCCGCTAAAATCAGGAAAAACTTTTTGCGGAATTTATTGAAATCAGGGATTGATGGAAGTTTTTTCTTGCCGTTTTTTGCGTCTGCTGGCGATACCTTTTTATCGCTGCTTGGATTTGCGGTTGCATTCTCGCTTTCGATCGAATCAATTGATTCCGGCTTTTTCGGGTCGTCGCCTTGCGCCGAGCCGTCAATAATATCGTCGTCCTCGTCAACTTTTAGCGCCGGCACTTCCGCGATTTCCGGTCGGCTTTGGAGGTTTTTCGCTACCGGAATATGCGCCGCGCCAGCAAGCGCCGTAAGTGCTGCATTGTTTGAAATAATCACGACATGTTTACCAGCACGTTCTGCCGCTCGCTGTACTAGCTTCAAATTAACCGCGCTTTGAATTGCGCCTGTTCGTTTCGGCGGCACCAGCGCAACGATCTCATGCTCAGCAGCTTTAATTTTACCGATAATCGCGGTAATGTCGTCTTCTACATCAATATAGATAACATCTTTTTGCATATTTCTATTACACGCGCAGGATACGATTGATTCGATCTCGCATCGTTTGCGCATCGCTCGCTCCTATTATTGTATCATATCCCACGCGTAACAATCCCATCGCTGTAATATACGTGTGGTCGCTTGCTTTTTCAGTTGTATCGACGATACCGATCACATCATGCGGACTAATTCGCTGAACGCTCGGGCGTTTAGTAAACGGCAAGTCTTTGTACCAATCGTCTTTTTTGAGCGCATCAACGAGCGGTGCTAAACTTGCGCCGCCGCCGCATAGCAAAATGCGCGGCGGCAACTGGTCTACTGAATCAAATTCGCTCAGCGCCAATTCCACGCCGGATAACCAAACCTCAAGCGTGCGGTTTATTGCGGCGTCAATTTGCTCTTTTACTGACGGCTTAATTTTCTCGCCGTCCAAATTAATCTTTAGTTTTTCCGCCTGCGTGTAGCTAATCGCCAGCTCCGTTGCGATCGTTTTTGTGAAACTGCGTCCGCCGATACCAAACATTTTCGTTCCTTCGACGCCGCCGTCATTCACCACAGCAATGTCTGTCGTGCCGCCGCCAACGTCTGCCAAAATCGCCGTAAATGAACTGTTTGCATCCGTTCCGAGTACGCTGCGGCTCACGGCAAACGGCTCAGCCGCCACTGCCATCAGCGTTAAATCAAGCTCGTCTGCAACTTTTTCGAGCGCGCCAATATGCACCATTGGCGCAAAAGCGGTGTAAATCTGCACAGCAACGTCTTTTCCTTGAAACCCAATCGGGTTCGACACCTTATAACCATCAATATGGATACTGACGAGTGCTGAATTCACTAGCTTTACTTCAACGTCATCATTACCAGTTTCGAGTGCAATCTGCTTTTGCGCTTTTGTGGCGGCGCGGTCTTGGACTTTTTCGATGATAAATTCCATCTCAGTTTCGTCAAGCGGACGATCCGGCTGCGGGCGGCGGTATCGAATCGTATTTGTCACGCCTTTTACGAGCTCGCCAGCGATACCAATAACCGCACGCTTCGCCTGCAAACCAGCTTCTTCTTCGGCAGCGCCGAGTGCTTCTTCACAGTTGCGGACAACGCCCGCGATATCAGCAATCGCACCTTGGTGCATATCGCCAAGTTCTTGGTGCGCGCGTCCAACGCCAACGATCTCAATATCTTCGCCCTGAACATTAGCGATCAGTGCTTTGATATATTCAGTGCCGATATCAAGCGCGACAATATAATCATCGGCTTGCGTATCAACTTTTTTGCGTAATGCACGAATTTTATCTAAAACCATAGACAGTTTCATTATATACTATTTTGTCTGTACTCGCTATTTTTACGGTACATTTTTGGCCCATTGCCTTTTCAACAAAATATCAGCGTAGTACCGCTTTGATACGGCGAATGCCGGCGCTTGACGATTCTTCTTTGATTATCTTAAACCGTTTGCCGCCTGCTTTCAATTCGCCTGTATGACTCACATGCGGACCGCCGCAAACTTCAAAACTAACGCAATTATCGCTTTCACCAATAGAATACACTTTTACCTCTGATCCGTAACGTTCGCCGAACGCACCGATTGCACCCATTTGAAGCGCTTTTTCAGTTGGATATACGTGGTAGCTAACAGGCAAATCCGCATCAATCCAAGCATTTACTTGATCTTCAACCGCTTGCTTCTCGGCTGGCGTCAGCTTATCGTGGTTAAAATCAAACCGCAGCCGCTCGGTCGTGATATTGCTGCCATGCTGCTGTAAATCCGGCGCGTTCAGTACTTTCCGCAGCGCCGCACCGAGCAAGTGCGTCGCTGTGTGGTACTTTAGGTGGATCGACTCCGCACCTTCTAGCCCGCCGTGGAATTGACCTTTGCGCGCCGTTTGGCTGCGTTGGCGCTGCTCCTGCATCTTGGCGTCAAATTGCACTCGCCAGTCAGCGTCGAGCTTAACACCTTCACGGCGGGCAATTTCTGTACTTAGCTCAACCGGAAATCCATACGTGTCGTGCAGAGTGAACAACTCAACGCCCGTCAATCCGTCTTCGACAAATTTACGCAAGTGCCGCACGCCCTTAAAGAGTGTCCGCGTGAACGCTTTTTCTTCTTTCATGAGCGTGATAATAATTTTATCGCGATGCTCGGCAATTTCTGGAAAATCGTTTACGTACAAATCAGCAATTACCGGAATAATTTCTTCGAAAAAATCTTCTTTCACACCAAGTTCATTTGCAAACCTGATTGCCCGCCGCAATAGCCGCCGCATAACATACCCCTGCTCTTTATTGCTCGGCACACAGCCATCAACCGCCATAAACGTTGCTGCGCGCAAGTGGTCGGCGATGACGCGCATACTTTCGGTGTGCGCTGCATACGTCTTGCCGCTCAGCTGCTCAAGTTTCTTGATAATTGGCCAGAGCAAGCTCACCTTGAATACATCTGGGTCGTTATTCGCCGCTGCAGCAATCCGCTCCAAACCGGATCCATGATCAATATTCGGCTTAGCAAGCGGCTCAAATTTACCCTCGGCGACTTTTTTATAGGCCATAAACACGTTATTGCCGATCTCCATGAACCGTCCGCAATCGCAGTTTGGATGGCAGTGCTCGCCAAATGCCAAGTCGTGCGGCGTATCAAACAAATAGAACATTTCGCTATCCGGTCCGCATGGATCGCCCACCGGCGTCGTCGCTTCTGAGCCGTTGCGGCTCCACCAGTTCTTTGTTCCGTCATAAAAGAAAATCCGCTCGCCTTCACGAATACCGCGTGCATAGCCGTCTGCTTCGCCGCCGATGTCTGCTTGCCCATGCGACAAGCCTTTATCAGCAAATAACTTTGCCCATAAATCAGCCGTTTCTTGATCTTTTGAAATGCCAAATTTATCGTTGCCGCGGTAGCATGTTACATAGAGACGCGCTGGATCAAGTCCGACAACCTCTGTCAGAAATTCAAACATCCACGGAATTTGCTCTTGCTTGAAGTAATCGCCCAAACTCCAGTTGCCAAGCATCTCAAAAAACGTCGTGTGACGATTGTCGCCGATATCGTCAATATCTTGCGCGCGCAAACACGTCTGACTATCGGCAATCCGCGTGCCGCGCGGGTGCGGCTCGCCAAGCAGGAACGGAATCATTGGCTGCATACCAGAGCCGGTAAACAACGTCGTCGGGTCGTCGTGCAAGATAAGCGGTGCACGCTTCACGATCGCGTGGCCGCGCTGCTGATAAAACTCCAAATATTTTTTGCGGATTTCTTGGGCATTCATAGGGGTCATTATATCACAGAATGACATACACACTGAACGGTTGCCATTGGAGCAGCATTACCTTGCGACAATTCCGCCGCCCAAACAGACGCCGCCGGCATATATCACCGCCGACTGCCCAGGCGCAACTGCACGCTCGGGTTCAGTGAGAAATAGTTCAGTTCCGCGCAATTGGCACAATTTTAATTCGCCGCGGTGGCGCAGGCGTACACGTAGCACATCCGCTTCATTCGGCGCGCCATGTATCCAGTGTAGATTAGCAAGTGGGATTGCCGTTTGCCACATCGCGTCATCATTGATATTTCGACTCACATACACTTCGTTACGATTCATGTCTTTACCAACGACATAATAGGGCAATCCACCGCCAATCTCCAGCCCATGTCGCTGACCAAGCGTATAAAATATCGCGCCATCATGCCGGCCAAGAATTGCGCCCGTTTTACGATCAACAATATCGCCCGGTTTTGTCGTCACATACTCGCTCAAAAACTCGCGCATACCGACATTACCAACAAAGCACACTCCCATCGACTCTTTTTTACGCGCCGTCCATAGCCCGCGCGTTTTTGCCATCTCACGCACCTCAGGTTTTGTATAATTACCAAGCGGGAACAGTGTACGCCTCAACGCCGCATGCGTCACGCGGTACAAAAAATACGTTTGGTCTTTTACGCGGTCTTTTGCCATCATCAATACGCCGTGCTCGGTACGCGCATAATGCCCCGTCGCGATAAAATCTGCGCCTTTTTCAAGCGCAACATCAAGAAACAACCGAAACTTTACTTCTTGATTGCACATGATATCAGGGTTTGGCGTGCGCCCCTCTTCGTATTCATCAAGCATATAATCAACAACTTTTTGCTTATACTCACGCTGAAAATCAAACACTTCAAAATCAATCCCAAGCTGTACTGCCACGCGTTTTGCATCTGCTAAATCTTCACGCCACGGGCACTCCATACCGGGCAAATCCTGGCTCCAATTTTTCATATAGACGCCGGTCACATCATAACCCTGCTCAACCAAAAGCGCCGCCGCAACACTGCTGTCAACGCCACCGCTCATACCGACGAATACCCGCTTTGCCATACGCTAATTCCTCGTCGATACGATAATTTTACCAAGCTCTTGAATTGCAAGATTCCAACCGGTCGGAGTCAACCACCAGCCGTTGCCTTGCCACTGGCGATCTGACTCAACTGGATGACTGCGCACGAAAATTTTCGGAGCACTTTTATGAAATTCCAGCGTAGCACGGCGTTGATGATACACGCTGGTCACTAGAATCACCGACGATATGTGGTGTTGATCAAGAATTTGTACTGTATTCATAGCGTTCTCTTCTGTCGTTTCGCTCATTGTTTCGATTAGGATCGCAGTTGCCGGCACGCCGGACGCAATCGCATGGCGTTTCATAACCTGTGCATTACTCGGACCGCTTTTATCTGCCGCCGCACCCGAGAATACGATATATCTCGCCCAGCCGTTACGGTATAATTTAATTGCCTCGTCGGCGCGCGCAAGCGTATCGCCGCCGCTCACAGCAACAATAGCGTCGGCTGATCTACACGCATCGGAAGTCGTCGGTGCTTGTCCGCAACTGCGTAAATCATCAATGTACAGATATGCGCCAATACCCCAAATAATCGCGGCAATTAGCATGACAATGGCGCTCATGGCGATTACAACTTTTTTCATCGCCGCGTCCTCGCTCGCTCGGATTGGACTGCTGCGATAATTGCGACAGTACCGCGCTCGCAAATCGCCTGATTCGACAAACACCCGAGCGTAATACGCAAACTGCCGTCAGCAACATCCGGCGCTAACCTAATTGCCCGCAGCACACGCGACCGCATACCAGCATTCGCCGCACAGGCACTGCCAGTTGCAACATATATATGTTGCCGTTCAAGTATGAATATTAAGCGCTCTGCGTCGACGCCTGGAAATGATACATGCAAATGACTTGCTAGGCAGTGCTTTTGATCGCCTGATATAACCACATCGGGAATCGCCGCGACAATCTGCCGCTGCATGCCATTTCGTAACCCCTCAAGCCGCTTTGTCTCCGTTTTTCGATGCCGCTGCGCCAGTTCAAGCGCCGTAGCAAATCCAATCACGCCCGGCACATTTTCAGTACCGCTGCGAAGACCGCGCTCCTGTCCGCCGCCGTGAATAAACGGCCGTAACCGCACATTCGCTTGGCGCCACAACAGACCAACCTGCTTTGGTCCGTAAATTTTACCCGCATTCAGCGTCATCGCATCAACGCCAAGCCGCGATACATGCAGGTCAAGCTGCCCTGCGCCTTGCGACGCATCGGTATGAAGCCAAATCGGCGTTGCCTCACCCGCCTCAAACCGGCGGCGGCGCTCAGCGCGCACAACATCAGCAATATCGCGCAGCGGTTGAACCGTTCCTAATTCGTGATTTGCAAGCGCAATTGTAACCAGTTCGGTGTCCGGACGAATTGCCGCACGCACAGCATCGGCCGTAATAACACCTTTTTTTGTCGGCGCGACAAGCGTATGTTCACGCGTTTTTACCGCATTAAGTACTGCGTCATGCTCAATTGCGCTCGTTACGATGTGGCCGCGCGCGCTATGCACCATTAAATTGATTGATTCTGTCGCGCCCGCCGTCATAGCCACATCGCTCGCCTGCCCGCCGATACATACCGCTAACCGATGTTTTGCATCTTGATACGCTCTTTTCACCTCAACTGCCGCAGCATATGGCGCAGACGGATTAAAAAACTGCTCGGAAAAATACGGCTGCATTGCCGCCAGTACACGCTTATCAAGCGGCGTCGCTGCCGCATGGTCAAAATAGATCATACCCAAATTCACTATTATATTATACCAATTTTTGGTGCGTCGCGGGATCGCGGCGGTATAATTGCCGAGCAATTTGCTCATAGTACATGCGCACAGCGACGCCGAAATTGCGCAGCTCGTCGCCTTCTAGATAATCGTAATGCGGACCAGCCTGCACTTTTAGAATACCTTTGTCTGTGATCTCGTACCTAATTGTATCGGCTTGCAATTTACGCTTCGCGTCAAGCCACTCTTCATGCCAAATCCAAGTTTTGTCATCTAGGCAGAAGAATTCGCGGCGATGCCCCTCGGGAATCGGACCGAATAATTGCGCGCCGATTTCGCTCTCAAGCGTCAACAGCTCGCGCTCGCTCAACGGCTGCAACGGTCGTTTGCGCTTTGGCAGCTTTAGCCACTCGGATGGCATATCATCGCCGACGAGTAATTTCAGTGCTTTTTTCAGTACGGAAGCCATTTATGCCGCCTGTTCGAAATCAGATTGATACAACTCACGGAGATACGGCACAAGGCTGGAATAGTGAGCAATCTCCTCGTGCAGCGTTAGCGGTCGCTCTCGTGTTTGCTGCTGCCACATTGCACCGTGCGCGACTTCGCCGACGCGCACAAGCGTTTCTTCATTTGGCACAGAAGCCTCAACTGACCGCGCTCGCTCAATTGCCTCATACGTCAGATCTTCAGTTGTATTCGCAAAAACTTCAGGATTTTCTGAAGCTTGAAATTCGGTGGTGGCTCGTCGTTCCTCTCGCATAATGTACTCCAAAAAGTGTTCGCGTATTCGCGGTTGTTATCCGCGCAATATCATCAAGCGAGATACCTCGCACTCTCGCCTGAAACTCCGCAACTTTGCCCACGTAAGCTGGTACATTCACTTTACCACGAAATGGTATAGGAGTCAAGTATGGCGCATCTGTTTCGAGTAAAACGCGCTCAAGCGGCGCATAGCGGTACATTGTTTGCTGCGCCGCGTCTTTCGTAAACGTGCTAATACCGTTAATTCCCATATACAAACCGCGCGCAAATCCTGCGTCTAAATTTACCTGCGTATCGGTGAAACTGTGCAGAACGCCGCGAATACCGGAAAACTCGTCAAATACCGGCCAAAAATCATCAAACGCATCGCGCACGTGAAAGCTCACCGGCAAATCAAACGCCACCGCCAGCTGCAACTGCTCGCGCAGCCGCTGCAGCTGCACCTCTCGCGGGCTGTGATCGTAGTGATAGTCTAGCCCGATTTCGCCAATACCAACGACTTTATCGGATTTTTGCGACAGCAGCTTGCGGATATCGTCCGCCTGATTGGTCGCCGCCTCGTGCGGATGAATTCCAACGACTGCCCATACATTATGGTGCAATTCCGCAAAGGCAACCGCTTCATACGAGCTGCGCGTATCCGTACCAACGCAAATCATCGCAACACCGGCGTGAATCGCTTCCCGGTACACACGCTCGCGCGTTTCATCATCGTAGAACTCCGAATCGTGCAAATGGCAGTGCGAATCAATAAGCTTCATGATGCTTGTTTGGCGCCGCGCGGATCGGGTGTATGAATATAGATGCGTGGAAATAGCGGCGCAAGTTCCTGCGGCACAACGCCGCTTGCAAACAACCCGCGAATATTGTCGGCAGTTTGTGGTAAGAACGGCGTTAACATATCCGCCACCTGCAGCAATGTGCCGCATGCATACGCCAAAATCTCCGATAAGTGCACCTCTGCTTCCGGGTCTTTATCGCGTTTTTTTGCAACCTGCCAGGGCTGTACGCGCTCAATATACTGATTCAATGAACGAATCGTTTGCCAAACTTCGGCAAGCGCCCGATCAAAATTAAATGACTCCATAGCCGCACGGTACGGACCCATATCATGTTCTGCTTGAGGCGCGTCACCGATTACTCCCGCCTGATAGCTCAACACCATTTTTGCCACGCGTTGTACTAAGTTACCAAGATCATTACCAAGTTCGCCATTATACGCCGCTTCAAACTTCTCCCATGTGAAATCGCCGTCTTCTTGCGTTGGCACGTGACGCAGAAAATAATAACGAAACGCATCAACGCCGTAATGCGGTACGATATCGCTCGGTCCAACGCCGTTGCCTAAACTTTTCGACATTTTTGCGCCATTGACGTTAATAAATCCGTGAACCAATAATACTTTCGGCAACGGCAAATCAAGCGCCATTAACATTGCCGGCCAAATTCCAGCATGAAACCGCAAAATATCTTTCCCGACGACCTGCACATCTGCCGGCCAAAAGCTTTGCCATTCTTCTGTACGATCCGGATATCCAATTACGGTAATGTAATTGCTGAGCGCATCCAGCCACACGTACATCACTTGGCTGTCGTCGTCGGGAACGGCGACACCCCAGCTCAGATTTTTGCGCGGGCGCGATACCGACACATCTTGCAAACCATTGCCTATTAATGCTAAAAACTCTTTTTTACGAAACTCTGGTACAATCTTCATTCTGCCTGATTCAATCGCCTCGCGAATTTTATCGGAGAATGCGCTCGTCTTAAAATAATAATTTTCTTCGCTCAAACGCTGGTATGGTGTTTTATGATCGGGGCACACGCCGTTATTCTCAGCAGCTTCCGTATCTGTTACAAATGCTTCGCAACCCTGGCAGTACCAACCCTCGTAACTGCCTTTATAGATATAGCCGCCTGCCGCTAATTGCCGCCAAATGTACTGCACCGCCTCGCAGTGATGCGCGTCGGTCGTACGAATAAAATCAGTCGACGAAATATTCAACTCAGCGATCATCTTTTTAAAGTTTTCGTACAGCTGATCGACATATGCTTGCGGCGTCAAATTATTCTCTGCTGCTTTTGCTGCAATTTTATTGCCGTGTTCATCTACACCTGTCTGAAATCGAACCTCGCGGTCGTTTTGCCGCGCATACCGCGCCCAAACATCCGCCAACATGTAGTCCATCGCATGACCAATATGCGGCAGGCCATTGACATACGGAATAGCGGTAGTGATGTAAGCGTGTTGTTTTGTCATAGCACTTATTATAACAGACTACGGCGTACGTTTTGCATACACCATTAATCGATGGTCCATCGTACTGCTGCTATTAATCCATTTTCCAGCGCATGTCATCAAATTCAATCCTTCA
This sequence comes from Candidatus Saccharimonadaceae bacterium ML1, assembly GCA_030253535.1. Classification (NCBI taxonomy): domain Bacteria; phylum Candidatus Saccharimonadota; class Candidatus Saccharimonadia; order Saccharimonadales (SeqCode); family Saccharimonadaceae (SeqCode); genus Candidatus Southlakia; species Candidatus Southlakia epibionticum. The sequence goes on from CP124550.1 coordinate 641,246, forward strand.
TCTACGCCATTGGCGGGACGCATAAATTTATTCATATCAACATTCTCCAGTTTCACTGTCTCGGACGCAACAACTTGGTAATTGAATAATTTTCCCGCACCATTTTCTATCGTTATTGAATCGCCATTTTTCAACTGACTAAGTTTCTCAAAAATACCGTGCCTCGTCGGGCCAGACACGTGCCCCACAATGATGCTCGCGCCTTTTTGCCCGGGACGAACGCTTCCCGTGTACCACCCCGTGTCAAAAACATTGATCGGCGCTTGCATAGAACCGTCAGCATTGACACCCATCTGCAAGACACGCGCTTTTACGCCAATTGCGTTGATATGAATAATTCGCGGCAATTCAGGCGCAACTTTATAACGAGCGATTACGTCATCGCTAATATCTTTCTCGTCTTTGCCTTCAGCCGCCTGGCGTTTGTTAGAATCATCACTTTGAGCGGCTGCTACCGTATCGCTTCTTTCTTTTTTAACCTTTTGATTCAAGATAAGCGTATCTGCTACTGTATACAGCGCAAGCACCGTTAGCGCAATCGCTATTGACCGCGAAACGAACTGCCAAGTAATGATCTTTTTCTTTACTTTGCGCAACACCCCGCCTGGTTGTTCGTCTCGCTTGGGATGCGCCACTTCTATATTCTCCAGCATATAGAGAATTTTTGCTGAGCGCATAAGGCGTTGAGCTATCACGCTATTTCTACGTTGATTACAAGATGCTTGGCGCCGCACGTGCGGACCATTCAAACGGCAACCCATTCGACGACCATTAAAATCATACTGCACCCTCTTGCCCATAATCATTTTGTATTATAAAAAATACTGTACCTCTGGTCAAACTATTAGAGCGTAGTGTTAATGAATGTATTACTCTGTTAACCACTACTGATTCGCGTCATTACAATAATGGTAAAAATCTATATACATCATTAGCTGAATGGACATAGTATATTATACGTCTAATTATTGCTATATGATCCGTTGATATGACAGTATACGCAACGTCGCCTCGAAACACAAAACACACGGAGCGACGAACGACATGACTGACGCATACGTAGAGATGCCGTAATTAAGCATTAGCATTATGTCGTCGCACTTTACGACCGCATAGGGAGAAACCGCATTGACACTGATCGACAGCGATCACGTCTTACTTCACTCGCTCTTTTTGGCGTATAATCGCGCCAAGTCCAGCCACTGTACAATCGACAGCTCTTCTGCGCGAGCATCAGGCGAAATGTGTGCACGAGACAAAAGCTGTTCAACATAACTCTTATCTAGCTGCAGCCCGCCCGCCAACGAACTGCGCAGCTTCTTGCGCTTTGCCGAGAAACCGGCCTTCACCAAGCAAAAAAATATTGGCTGCCAGTCGTGCGGCACAACAGGCTCGTCATAGCGCCTTAATATCACTACCTGCGAATCAACTTTTGGCGGCGGCGTAAATAGTGCCGCCGGCACAACTACACCAGTATCCACTTGATGAAATACTTGTGCGGCGATTGCTAAAACACTGCATTTGCCTGGGCTCGCCGCAAGCCGTTCGGCAACTTCTTTCTGCACAAGCAACACCATCATACTCGGCGGATTGTTGCATTCGGAAAATGTTTGAATAATCTTGCTCGTGATATAATACGGCACGTTCGCGACGATTTTATAGCCGCGCGGCAGTCTGGACGGATCAAACCGCAGAATATCTTGATTAACAACCTCAAGATTCTTACCCGGAAATTGCCCAGGTAATTTACGTGCCAAATCTACATCAAACTCCACCGCCACCACACGACCAGCGCGCGCAAGCAGACGGCTCGTTAGCGTACCGAGCCCCGGACCAATCTCAAGCATCGTATCGTTTGGTGTTAATTGCGCCGCATCGGCGATATACGCGAGTATGTCTGGATCGTGCAGCCAATGCTGACCGAGGGATTTTTTTGGAATAGCCACTACAGCACGCCTTGAGCTTGCATTTTTCGCGCACACCCAGGGAACTGTGTATAGATACTTGAGCGCGACAATAAATTCTGGACGGCTTGCTTCTGCGCTTCAAGCGGCGCCTGATGCGGCAACACACCCTTATATTCTGCCGGCGCATTACTTCGCCATGTGCCTGGCATAAATTGAAATGCACCGTAAAAACCGTTTCCTGAATTACGCGTCGCCGTCATGCCGGTTTCACAAACGCCAAGCGCGGTAATTTGCGCTTCGTTCAACGGACCACCGGTATAATTAAATTTCGCGCCAACCACCTCCACTTGTTTCACCGGTTGCTCCGTAACATTACTATTCACCTCTTTGCGCGACACTTCAACGCCATTCTCAATTTTAATTTCGTATGTTACCGTGCGCTTGCCTTTTTTACCAGCTGTCTTTACTTCTTTATAGTTCGCCGGTTGATTTGCATCCTTAATTTTTTCAGTTTCAAACGGCACTTCCTCTTCTTGCGTTATCGTCTGCGTGCCTTCGCGATATAAACGCACATGCAAGCCGGCGGCGAGCGGCGTATCGACGCCTGGTACAACAACATCATTCTGCGCCAATGTTATATGCTTTCGATTAAGCATATCGCCAACGGTTTTGCCGAGGCTATACGACATCGACGTTTTACCATAAAAGTCGAAGGTAAACGGCGTGGCGCGCGTTACCGTCATGATTTCAGAGGCGCCGTCGCCGAGCGGGTTAGTAGACTGCGACAATTCTGCCTTGTCCTCGTCATGAAGCGCTAAACCTGCGTGCTTTGCGATCTGCGCACCTGTGCGGTACGATGTAATAACTTTTGTTGCTGCCAGCCCGTCTTTTATCACAACCGGACGGGCGCGGTAAACATTCACTTGATATGAATTAGCAACGAGCTTCGTGTCAAGCGCCGGCTCAGTACGATCGTTCGCGTCAATAGCAATATTCGCGTCGGCGAGTGCTTCTTTGAGTGTTGCTTTCTTCGTTATAAATCCTTTTACTGCGCCGTCGTCATGCAGCGCGATAATATGCTCGCCTGCTGCCACTGACGTATCGTCAGCGCGAACGGGCGGCGTCGCCGCCACATACAGCGCAACGCCAAACAGCGCGATAAACACCGCGCCAATAATATGAGTGTAGAAAGGTGATTTTGTAATCAATCGCTTCATACGGGCGCGCCCTTTCAAGCGCGCCCGCTCATTATAGCAGATTCTCGTCGTTTATGCTAGTTTCTCAAGCCGCGCGTACTCAACATTAAGCTTTTTCGTCACACCGTTTTCAAACGTTACGCTTACCGCTAAGCCGTCGATATCAACAATTTCGCCCGCACCAAATTGCGGCGAACGAACTTGGTCGCCGATATCGTAGTTCATCACAAATTCGTTATATTGCGGCTGCGGCGGACGTGCTGGCTGCGGCGCAAACAGCTCCGCGCCCATATCTTCTAGAAAACGCGACGGCATATTGTACGAGCGCTGCCCAAATTGCTGGCGGCTCTGCGCGTACGTCAAATACAACTCCTGGCGCGCCCGCGTCATGCCGACGTAGCAAAGGCGGCGCTCTTCTTCGAGGTTGCGTGGACCTTCTTCGAGCGCGCGCTCGCTCGGAAACAAGCCGTCTTCCATGCCAGCCATAAATACCACCGGAAACTCCAAACCTTTGGCGGCGTGAAGCGTCATCAGCGTTACTTTTGCGGCGTCATTTGCCTGATCGGCTGTACTCATCAAAGCAACTTCTTCCAAAAAATCCGGCAGCGTTGCAAATGCCTGCGCATCCGCCGCGAGTACGCCAAGATTTGCTTCGCGCTCTTCAGCTTGCGGCGTACCATCAAGCACGTAGTCGCGATAGCCGGTTTTTTCAATTAGCTGCTCAATAATTTCGCTCGGATTCGTGCTAGACATCACGCGCGCTTGCAATGCGCCCAGCGTATCGCCAAGCTGCATAAACGCGTTTTTAGCGCGCGGCGTCAACATACTCGTTTGGTCGGCGTTTGCCAGCGCCGCAACGATGTCCATATCTGTTTCCGCCTGCCACAGTAAAAATTTTTCAACACTCGTCGCACCAAGCCCGCGCGCCGGTACGTTCACAATCCGGCTAAAGCTCATACGATCGTTCGGCTGATACAACAATCGTAAATACGCTACGATATCTTTAATTTCTTTACGATCATAAAACCGCACGCCGCCGACCAACTGGTACGGAATTCGCTGCTGCATAAATGCGCGTTCAAAGGCAAAACTCTGCGCATTCGTGCGATAGAGTACAGCAAAATCGCCGAAATCGCGCGCACCGATCGACGTCTGCGCTGTAATCCGGCTCGCTACGACATACGCTTCTTCTGACTCGTCCATTACCGCCTGAACCTGTACGGGCGTACCGTGCCCTTCGCTCGTCCAAAGCGTTTTATTGGTGCGCTCTAGGTTTTTGCTGATGACCTGTTGCGCCGCATCAAGAATTGCACCGGTTGAACGATAATTTTGCTCTAATTTCACAACGGTTGCGCCTGGAAAATCGCGCTCGAAATTCAAAATATTTTTGAAATCCGCCCCGCGCCACGAATAAATCGACTGCCAATCGTCGCCGACGACGCAAATATTACGCGCATCGTTCACCAGAAATTTCACAATCGCATACTGCGCCGCATTCGTGTCCTGATATTCATCAATTAAAATATGTTTGAACCGCCGGCGATACTTACTGCGCACATCCGGTACATCGCGCAGCAAACGCACTGTTTCGATCAGCAAATCATCGAAATCAAGCGCGCCCGCCTCGCTGCGCAGCCGTTCGTACGTATCGTAAATTTTCGCCACTGACTGCTGAAACGGATAATTGGCATTTGCCGCATATTCGTCAGGGGTCAGCAAATCGTTTTTTGCATTTGAAATTGCACTGCTGACAGCGCGCGGCTTGACTTTATCGGTACCGATCGACAGCTGCTTCATCGCCTGTTTGATCAGCCCCTGCCGGTCGTCTTCATCGTAAATAATGAAGTTCTGCGGCACACCAATGTGCGCGCCGTCCATGCGCAAAATCCTCACGCAAATGCCGTGAAATGTTCCCATCCACGGCATGAAACGGCGTGAATTTTCCTGCCTCGTCAGATGTGCTAACCGTTCGCGCATCTCGCGCGCGGCCTTATTTGTAAACGTTACGGCTAGAATCTCATTCGGCCAAACTCTCTCGTGTGTCAACAGGTACGCAATACGATGTGTCAGCGTCTTCGTTTTGCCGCTGCCAGCGCCCGCCAAAACGAGCAACGGACCGGCTGTCGTCTCAACCGCTTGTTTTTGCGCGTCATTCAGCCCCTCTAGAACATCCATGAGCTTTATTATACGATACTAGCGGTTCATCAAGAAATAATAGCCAGCCGCACCGGCAAGCGAACCAAATAGTAATAGTACAATCAGCCACACGACGCGCACCGCCGGATTCTTTTTTGCTTTCGACGCCGGTGCTTGTTTTATCGCCGGCGCATCGTCATCAACATCAATATGATACTGCTCAGTGTCATAAATCGCCGCGTTCGGCTCCGGTACGACATCGCGTTCAACATATTGCTGCGGAATTGACGTCGTGCTATTTACTGCTTTTTGCTCGCTTTCAAGAGCTGCTACCTCTTCAATCGTCGCAGACATATCAAGCGTTGGCTCGGGATCAGCTTTCACTGCTTCAATATGCGGCGTATCATGCTCAAGCAGTTCTGATACGGGCATGGGCGTCCGGCTGTTCTCGGCAGCAGTGTTTTCAGGCTTCGTGGGATCAAAAAAGTTTGTTGTTTCCGGCTCGGCAATTGCGGAAGTATTGCGCTCAACAGGCGCTGGCGTTTCGCGATCAAGCGCTGATAAGCGATCGACATCAGACAAACGGCGGCTGGCGGGCGCGGACGTTGGGGCGCTTGTTTTCGGCTCTGTATTTGCCACCGGCTCGGCGCCTAACATCCCATCTTCATCATCTGCTGGTATATTATCGCGCGATGCCGCGGGAATAGCATTCGCTGTGAGCGTCTCGCCCGGCTGCGATACTTCCAAATCCGCCTGGAGCGCTGCCGACAAATCATTCATTTGCTGCATTGACGGCTCTTGCTCATGCTGCCACGCGTCAAGCGGACGTTTCGCTGGTTTAGCATTCGGTAAGAATGGCGATGCTTGGGTCTCCGGCTCCGTGTACGCCGGCTCGTGCAATTCGCTCGCCGCTGACGCTTGACGATTATCGTGCACGGCAGTATCCGCCATGTCGGCAAGCGGCGCGTCAACAGAACTCGCCGGCGGGAGCGGCGAATCGTTTACCGTCTGGCTATTTATGTTAGAGCGAAAATCACGCTCGGCGATATCACTGTTTTTTGGCTCAACGAGCGAAGTATCATTCGCCGCGCCTGTCGATTCTTTGTCAAATTGAAATGCGTCGACCGCCGGCTGCTCGGCGCTATGAGTTTCCACTCTAGAATCATTCGTTTCTGTATTAGCATTCAACGATAGAGGCGATTCTTGCGTTGCATCGCGCTCGCTGGGCGGCGTAATTGGTTGCACGGTGTGCGGCTTTCGCGACACAATCTGCGAGCGGCGCGCTGTCATATTCGACGACGGATGCACCATATCCATAAACTGACCGCGGCGGTGCGAACCAACAATCGGCTTTACCGTCGACTCACTCGCGCCCGCTGGGCGACTTATTTCTGGCGCGCTGCGGCGTTCAGGTGTCATTGACCGGCTAACGCCCGGCGCCGACTGACCCGCTGAGTCGTTCGCTTTTTTCGCGTTGTTTTTTGCCATTGCCGCACTAATTGAACGGTCAAGCTCGTCAAAATCAAATTCCGTCACGCCGCTTTCCTCGCTACCGCCTTATCAATTACATCGGCTTTTTTAATAATCTCCGCAAATGCGCGTACATCCAAACTCGTATCGCCGATTAGCAAACCGTCGACACCGTCGATCTGCAAATACGCGCTTGCATTATCAACATTCACGCTACCGCCGTACAGCACGCGCACATGTTTTGCTGCCAACGCGCCAAACAGCTGCTTGATTTGTTTGCGAATCAATTTCACCGCTCGCGACACGTCACGCGGGGCGGCAAATTTGCCCGTACCGATCGCCCAGACCGGCTCGTACGCAACGACAATATGTTCAACTTCAACACTCGTAATGTTTGCAAGTCCGCCAATCAACTGGTCATGGATGGCATCGGCCGTTTCGCCGTCAGCGCGCTCACTCGCCGTTTCGCCGATACACAACACGGGCGTGATACCGTTGCGCACCGCCGCTTGAACTTTGCTGCGAATATCTTTTGAGCGCTCGCCGAACACGTGGCGGCGCTCGCTATGACCGACCAAACCGTACTGCACTAATCCCCGCAATTGCGACGCCGATACCTCGCCTGTGTATGCACCATGGTCGCGCCAATAAAAATTCTGTGCCGCGAGATTAAAGTGATGGTGCTGCACCTGCAAATGGAGCGGCTGGACTGCTAACATCGTCGGCGCAAGCACAATCTCGACGCCGCGGCGTTTGCCAACCAGATCGTCCAATCGGTGCACAAACAAGCTCGCCTCGTTCACCGTGAGGTTCATTTTCCAGTTCGCAATGATAAGTTTCTTGCCCACGTTTCGAAAATACTTATGATTAATCTTGTTACCAGTGTACTACACTCGCCGGCGCGCGTCTAGCACTCCGAAGCATCATTTTTTATAAAAAATACACCTCAGACTAAAGAACACCGAGGTGTATTTTATTGCGCTACCCAAACCCGCTACTCAATAACTCGCACGCGCAGCGTATCGGTACCGCCCGTCGCGCCAGGCTGGCGACCGCTCACGACCACAACAACAAGGCGGCCGTTACTGCTGTATTTGCCCGTTGTCAGCAACTCCTTCGCGACATTGACGCCAGCATGCTCTTCATCATCGCGAACATAACTGCGCGTCGCATACGACAATGCTAATTGCTGTGCTACGCGCGGCGACGGCGTCACGGCGATAATCGGCAGCTCGGGGCGAAGCGCCGCAATCCGTGCCGCTGTTGCGCCCGACTTCGTCTCAGCAATAATAAGGTCTGCATCAACACGCTCTGCCACCTCAACCGCCGCACGCGCAATAGCATTACGGCGGCGGTTTACTTCGCCTTCTTCAATCGGCATGTCGTTCATCGGCCAGCGTGACTGTGTGTAGCGCACCGTGTTTGCCATCATTTTCACCGTCTCGACCGGGTAATTTCCGTTCGCCGTTTCATCGCTGAGCATCACGACATCCGTACCAAGAATTGCTGCCGTCGCAACATCGCTTACTTCGGCGCGCGTCGGCTCAGGACTGTCAACCATGCTCGCCATCATCTGCGTTGCCACGATAGACAATTTACCGTATTTGCGACACAAGCGAATAATTTCACGCTCAACAATCGGCACGATTTCTGCGCTCGTCTCAACCGCCATATCGCCGCGCGCCGCCATCACGCCATCGGCAGCTTTCACAATTTCCTTCAGCGTCTCCGGCTCAATCGCCGCCTTCGTTTCAATCTTTGCGATAATCTGCGCTGTTGAGCCTTGGCTCACTAAGATTTGCCGCAAGTTATTAACATCATCTGCGCTCTGAATGAAACTCAACGCTACAAAATCAATATCTTTATCAGCACCAAACTCAACGTCTGCCATATCTTTCGGCGTAATAATATCGCCGCCAAAGTCAGTGTCTGGCAGGTTCAAGCCTTTGCGGCTCATCAAAAAGCCGTCGTTGTCGATTCGTACTTTAATTGCCGTATCGCTTACGCGCTCAACCATGTGCCCGCGGATTTTACCGTCGAACAAGTAGACCGGCTCGCCAACTTTTACTTTATCCGCCAAGTTGTATTGAATCGGCAGATTCGCGCTGCCATCGTGCTCTTGAATCGCATGGTCAAGAACGATCTCGCTGCCCGCTTTTACGTCAAAATGATTACCTTTCAGCGCACCTAAGCGGATTTTCGGCCCTTGCAAATCCTGCAAAATCGCCACCGGACGGCCAATTTGCCGGCTCGCATCGCGAATCCATTTGATTTGGTCGAGACGTTCTTCATAACTGCCGTGGCTGAAGTTCAGGCGAAAGCCATTTGCGCCCGCCTCAATCAATGCTTTAATTTTCTCCGGTGAATTTGTCGCTGGCCCCAGAGTCGCCAGAATCTTCGTTCGTTTAATTATATCTTTCATTACCTATATATTTTAGCACAATAACGATATGTTGTACGAGGCGAAAAAGCATTCTATTCATCACTCATCGCGTATATCGCGAATAGGATTACGCATCGTATTGCGCACAAGCGGCTGCATGCTCGCGACCAGACTAATAGCTACGATCGCTGCGACCACAACAAGCAATAACGACGAATCAACATTAAATAAACGAACGGCTGGTGCGCGATCAATAATACCAAATGCCGTCGCCGCTGTATCGGTCAGCGTTCTACCATACGAGTAATCGACCGCTAAGGCTATTACGATTCCGACTATCGCAGAAACAAGCACGACACGCAAAGCAATGAGCATAATATACACAACATAAATATGAGCAATGTCGCGACGCTTCGCGCCCATTGCGCGGTACACAGCAGTTTCTTTGCGGTTCTCTGCCATGATACGCGAAACTGTAAACCAAATGATAACCGCGGCAAGCCCGAGCGCTACCGGAAACGCAATTGCGGCAATTCTAGTGAATAGCTTGCCGATTTCATCAATGATGAGGTAATTTGAACCATATGGCGCAGCGAGAAATTTTTTGCCGCACTGCGTGCTCGACGACGGACAGGTCTCGTTGTCAAGAAACGCCCGAGCCTTTTCGGAGCTGGCAAATTCAAGGACGCGCGCCGCGAAATCTTCATTCGCGTCCATAGATCGCGATGGTCGCACACTATGCTCGCGGCGAATGTCTTGAGCTTTCAAATGTTCCGGCAGCGTATTGTACATTTGGAGCGGTATATCAAGCGTCATTGATGTATTCTGAGCAGTTAGCAAACTCTTTACATACTCATCTAGTCCCTTGGTGTAATCAATATACGGTTGGGCATACTTAATACCAACAATTTGAAATGTAACAAGCTGATGTCTTGGCGCAACATACGTGCCAAGCTTTTTCTGCACGTCGTCAGCGTTCATATCCGCCTGTTTTTCGGCGGCGGTGCGCGAATCTTCCTTTACGATAATATCGCCGCACGGTTCCGTCGGATAATCGTAGAGTAAGTGCGGCTTTTCATATCCTGTCGTGCGCTCATTATGTTTCATTTCAGTATAATCACGCTGGATTTTCTCTAATATCGTTTGTTCGGCAGTGTTGCGGTAGCATGCCTGGTAGGTTTGTCCTTTCAACTTTTCTTGTACCGACTTGAGCCAAACTCGCTTTTCGCGCGCCGAGACCGGCTCTTTCCCGATACCTACATTTTCGCCAAACAAATGACATATTCTCAATCTTAGAGTTAATGTCGGTTAGCAACTTAAGAAGACTCTGTTCGCTTAATTCACCTTGAGCATTGACTGTATATGTATTGTTAGCTCTCCATTGTAATACGAAATCAGTTATACTCTGCGTTGTTTCCATATATCATCCTTATTGCTAAATTCCATTTTAGATCCTTCAAACATATACTTTGTACCTCTGGCTATATCTCCTGGGGGCAGGTTTGAGTTATGGTAGGTTAGTAGCGCATCTTCAATTAGTCTCATCGCCTCATCTTCGTACGGCTCCATTGTCCTTGGTGCAAGGATCCAGGTCGTTATCACAAATATTTTCGTATGGTTATCGGTAAAATTTTTGTAGTAGTCAATCCTTATGGCAGTATCTTTCCATATAAGGACACCGATCCCGTCAAAACCATCAAAATTGCGATAGCCCTCAACAGCCGCTCCGAAGTTTGCTCTTATAATAGCAAATAATGCATCGGCATCGGCGTTATATACCGAGGCTGACGCCATATTTGCTACAGCAGTTTCATCCCTTCCGGGCCACGGGCTGGATATTTTATACTTTTTCATGAGACTTTGCGCCTCATCTTTGCTTATTTGTTTGCTTACAAAACCCATACCCCTCCTTGTGACACCATTTTATAGTGAATATTATTTAGTATGATTATACTAGAGGAATTACAAAAAACATAGCTTATTAGCAGGCAACGTGGTACTTTCTTTGGGTCACGTCAGTAGCCATCAGAGAACTGTCGGCTATCATTAATTTCACGCTGACATTACACCGCCCAACAACGTTCATACTTACCCCGCTCACTCGACATGCGCCTCGCTGGCGCAGTCAAGATGAGTGGATGCAAGAATGAACGATCTCAGGCCGAAAATTAGCAGAATCATCTGATTAATCATTATCTTATTTCACAAAAAGACAAGCCAGCTAGCGCGTACTGCGCTGGCGCACAAAACGCGCCGCCTGTCTGTCATTTGCGAAATAAGTCTAGCCCTAGAAGCTACGCGGCGGCTTTCGTGCGACCACTGCAAGCTCGCCCGAGGGCGCCGCCTTGCAATCATCGCACGGCCGATTGACGCACATGCAGCCTCAAATTCATTTACAACTCATCTAAGGAAAGAAGCTCACCAGGCTCATCAATATTCGACCAAATCGCAGAATCTTCACCCAGCAGACCTTCAGTCGTCGCCGTATATATCTCGATTTCATCATCTAGGTTAAACCGACTCCGCACGGCATGGGCAGCGCGCCGCAAGCGGTTTTCTGCAGCTGGATTTTCCAGCAAAAACAGGAGCTTAGGCAAATCACTGCCAGTCTCATCCCAGCCACCCTCATCGAAAAATTCCATATAATTTACCAGACGGCGATTGATGGCACTAGGTGGCGCGTCTTTGGATACAACATCAAAGAAAAATCGCTGCAACCCACCGTTCGTTTTGAGCGACAAAAAGACATCGGGTGGATTAGCCGGAAAGTAGCTATAAAGCGCCATTTCACGTCGCAAAAATACTTTTAACGGTGGATATTGGTGCTGTAGCTTATTGGTGCACGAATACACATCAACTACATGATTAACGAATGATTGGCTGACGACTTTGTCGCGGTAGCTCGCTTTGATAATGGCGTCGGTAACGCGTTCACTGCCATGAATCAATTGCAGCTGCCTAAGTCCTTTTGGCGTTAAATAATACGCCGCTGGCACGCCCCGCAATTTGTAGCTTTTGTCATATAGTCTAGCCACAAAACCGTGCTTCATCAACACGTTCAACTTTTCAAACAAATTTGAACCCGACTTAATGCCCAAACTATCCGCCAACAGTTGACGACTACCAAACCGATATTTGTACAACGTTTCCAGTATGTCTATCTGCCCCTGCTTGAGAGCTGAACGTTTGTCCATTTTCATTACCAGCCTTTCGCGATTTCTTTCTAATATATTTATATAGAAAGAAGAAAAAAATAGCAATAGATAACAGTAGTTTTATAGATGAATTATAATGTATATCGATATTCGGTATATTTTACATCATAAAATAGCGAAAAACTATTGAATATTTGTAGTACAAGTAGTATAATTTAAGTAGAGGTTTAATCGTAAAACTGGCTCGTTAATAACACGAAAAACTAGACTTCAAACAGTAGCGCTTTTTGGTTGTCATCCCGTGTAGTATACTAGGATTAATGAGCCAATCAAGAATTCAGCTACAAATCGACACATCAAAAGAAGTGCGCAACCGAGCCAAAGCCGTTGCTTATAGTCAAGGCATGAGCCTGACGGAATTGGTGCTTAAGGCGCTGGCGATGGTTGGCGATAGAGAGCTGAAGCAGCTGATTGAAAAGGATTTGCAGGAGCGTTCTGGGCGCGGGCGTCCGCAGCAACCCAAGTCTAGTTGATGTTATGACGAGTCGTGACAGGAGGGATTATGGCGCGACCAAAAGGAAGTAAAAATAAACCAAAAGCCCCGCTGGTGGAGCAATTTTCGTTCACGACCGAGCAGCGGATTAGGCTGGTGGCAAATTTAATCGTCGAGAAGATTATCGAAGACGGCGCGTTTGCCAAAAAGCTAATCACGATATTGGAGGATGATAAAAATGCCTCCAAATAACCAACCCCGAATCGGCTTGCTGGCGATACGGGTTTCTTCTGACAAGCAGGGTCTTGACGGCGACTCGCCCGAAGCGCAGCGCGAGCAAGGCGAAGCTTACGCCAAGGCGCACAATATTATAATCACCGAGACGATTATTTTGCTTGAATCGGCGTCGCACGAAACGCAGCCGATGCAAAAAGTAATCGACGTTTGCAAGGACAAAAGCAAAGGCTTTCAAGTCGTGCTGATTAAATCAATCGACCGCTTTACGCGCGGTGGCGGCGATTATTATTCGCCCTTGAAGCGGCAGTTGACGCGGTTAGGCATTGCCCTTGAGGACATGTACGGCGTGATTGGCAAGCAGCAAATTAACACGCTGGAGCACACTGGTTTTAAGTATTATTGGAGCAAGTTTAATCCGACGCAAAAGTCGGAATATTTGGAAGCAGAGCGCGCCAAAGACGAAATGCGCGACATCATGAGTCGGATGATTGGCGCGGAAATTCGCTATACTCAGCTCGGTTATTGGATGCGCCGTCCGCACTATGGTTTTCGCAGCGTCAAGGTGGATACGAAAAATGGTCGGCGCACGATTTTGAAGCCTGATGAGAACGAGGCGAAATTTATCATAAAACTTTTTGAAATGCGCGCCGCTCACATTTATACCAATCAGCAAATCGCCGACGAGTTAAATTCGATGGGCTTTCGCTCGCGTGTTACGATTGTGCGCGACAAATATGACCGAACCAAAATTAAGCGACAAATTGGCAGCAAGCAAATGACCGCCAAAATGATTGATCAGTACGCTAGCAAACTGGTTTATTGCGGTATCATCAAAGAAAAGTGGACGCACGACCAGCCGGTCAAAGCGCAGTTTGATGGATTGGTTAGCATCGAGCTTTTTAATGAAGCGAATCGCGGGCGAATTTTTGTGGAAATTGACAGCCGCGATATGATAACCATCAAGCGTAGAGCCGTGCCGGAGCACCTGAAAAATAAACAAATCTACAACCCAGAATATCCGTATAAACAAGTCGTTGCTTGCCCGAAGTGTGGCAAAACCCTTTCTGGCAGCGCTTCGCGTGGCAAGATGGGCGTGTATTATCCGGCATATCATTGTAGTCGCAATGGGCATTATTTTCGCGTGCCCAAGCCCGAGTTCGACAAGACGATTGAGGATTTTGTACGGACTATTACCGTAAAGTCAGAGTACGTTGATGACATTATCGCTGCTATTGCCGAGCTGCGGCGCGAACGCCAAGCAAAGCAACTAGAAGCCAACCAACAGCGCCTAGAGCATCGCCAGAGCCTGCAAAACCAGATTAGGGCGACCGTGGACAAAATGCGTGTCGTCACAAGCGAAACAGCACTTACGTACTTGGAAGAGGATATCGTTAACGCCGAAAACGAACTAGCAAGCCTAGACAAAGAAATCGCCAATCAGCCTAATTTGCAAGCCGAATTCGACCAAGTCTTGCAATACGCTAAATATATTTTGGAACACCTCTCCGAACTACTGCTTGACCTCTGTAATCCTCTGCGAAAAGCTGCCTTTTTCGCCGCTATCTTTAACAAAATCCCAACCTACGACGAAATAAAGTTTGGAACTCACAAAAACAGCTCGCTACCAGAGGTAAACGAGCTGTTTCGTATCCGAATGGATGATAAATCCTTTGATGGTGACCTTACCGGGAATCGAACCCGGATTGCCAGGATGAAAACCTGGTGTCCTAACCGTTAGACGATAAGGCCGCAGAGGTAGGCATACGCCCTACGCAATTACTAAAACGCGTTGCTCTATTTTACCAGATGGCACTTTATAGCGCAAGCGTTCTGCCGCTAAGCAAAACGTTACGGAACGGTCTTTTTCGGCGGCTTTTCCAGCCGGCGAATCGGCAGTCGAAATCCAAAAGTACTACCTTTTCCCAGCTCCGACTCAAAAATAAGCGAGCCGCCGTGCCCGTGTATCACTTTTTTTGCAAGATACAGACCGATACCCGTACCGTCTGGGCGCTGGCGGCGGGCATTTTCAGCGCGGAAAAATTTCGTGAAAAGCCGCTTTTGCGCGTCTTTTGGCACGCCCATACCATGGTCAACAACTCGCAGTACTACATCGCCATCCTCAATCGACAAACGCACGCGTACTGTATCAGCGTTCGGCGAATAATAAATCGCGTTATCAATCAAATTCATAATCACCTGGCGCAATTTATTCTCATCTAAATACAATAGCGGAAAGCGCGCAGGCTTACGGAACCTCACATTCACCTTGTGCGCCGACGCTACCTGGCTGACATTCGCAACCTCTTCAGCGACCAGAGATACTAGGTCTGTCTGTACTCGATCGATAACAAACTTGCCCGTTTGTAGCCGGCTCACGTTCAGAAAATCGCTGATCAAATGCACCATGCGCTCGCTGCTCGTAAAGGCTTCTTGCAATAGCTGCCGCTGCGAGGCACTGATTTCGCCCGCGTCACCGTCGAGCACCATGCTTAAATAACCTTTAACGCTTGTGAGCGGCGTGCGCAGCTGGTGGCTCGCCATGCTCACAAATTCATCTTTTACCGTATCAAGAAACCGCAGCTGCTCGTTTGACCGGCGCAATTGTGCCGTCGCATCATTGACTTCATGCTCCAGAGTGCCAGCGAAGCGGCGAATTTCTTCCAAGCGAAAAATATTTAAGAGCGCTATTGATAATTGATCTGCCAGCACGCCAAACAAGGCTATATCCCGTTTACGATATTCGCGTTCATCTTTTCCTTCGCCAACTACTAAATAGCCGATCTCCTGTGTAGAGACGCAAAGCGGCAGGAGAACCGCGATACCGTGCATGCTAATTGTGCCATTCTGTTTGAGTTGCGTGATCGCATCGTACGCCATATGCGCCGTTAGTCGTTTACCGACGGCGTATGGTTTATGCTGCGCATCTTTGAAAACAACGGCGACATAGCGCGGACGGAACATGTCAGAGAACGCCCGCAGATACGAATGAAGCAGCGTATCAAGGTCGGTCGACCGTACAGTTAGCCGCGTCAGAACGTTGACTACATGCTCTGCGCTATACTTGCGATGATAAAAAATGCGCTCCGCGTACCGATCAAACATTCGGCGAAGCGGCTGGAATGCAAACGCCGCCGCCAGCACGAGAATCGTATTGAGAATAAACATGCCCGACGATGGTTTTGCCATTTGCGGCAAAAATACTTGCGACAATCCAAAAAACGCCACACCATAGCATGCTGCAAGCGTCACAATTAAACTCGCGTACGTCACCGCCTGCACCAAAAATGATTTTACATGCAGCATGCGGAAGCGCGCCATGCTGTACAGCGTCGTACCCAGAAATATTACCGACGCAAGCGGGCCAATCCAAATCCACCGATATTCGCCATAAAACGGCAGCACCAAATCAAACACAAACCCTGGAATACTCGTCGCAGCAATACCGCTCATATAATACAATCGGTGCACCCACATGCCCGATGAATAGTGCAGCCTCCGCCACAAATCTACACACATTGCAGCGAAAAAGTATGCGACAAACGGTACCGCAAACACGATATAGCCAATGCGGTTTACTTCTATCGTCCAACCGTTTGAGCCCAGCGTTATCGTAGTGATGATAAAATTCGGATACAACGCAAGCAATACAGCAATGATCGTCGTTGTCACGATCGGCACAATCGCCGCGTAACGCGCAATCTTTCGCACGCGCGGATAGCATACGATGAAAAAAAGCAAAAGCGGCGCAAAACATGTCGCAGCAAAGTAAAATAACTTCGCGCCGAGTCTCATCATTGAAATATTCGACCCGTCCATAAATAGCGCCATACCAAACGACCATACTGCAAAACAAACGGCAATCAGACTAAACAGTACGTTCGCTGTTCGGCGCGTATTGCCATAGAGTGACAATCCTGCCAAAATCAGGTAGCAGATCGTCAATCCCACAAGCATTAGCACTATCACGATACTTTTATAGTACACGGTTTGAAAGAGCAGCGCTAGAGTTTGCGCGTGAAATATCCCGTGTAGACGCCGCTTGCAGTCACGCGTGCTTCGGTACGGTCAAGCGGGATTTTGCTTGCGTCAAGCATATCAGCCATGTCTGACAGGCTGCGGCGTCGGACTCTCGCCGGCCAGCCCATCGCATCCGCTAAAAAGTTTTTATGCGGACGATTTTCGTTTGTACTGCAATTCGCGAGCAAGCCGCCCGCGCCAAGCGCACCATATGCCTCGCGCAGCAACCGTCGATACGGTATATCCGGCACATATTCGCCTAAACCGGAGTTTTCAATCACAGCCGGAACCCGTCCGCTCAAAATCTCTTTCAGGTCGAGCGGTTTTCCGATTTTATTGAATAACTTCCTGCAGTGCAACTCAATTGAGCCGCTCAATCCGCGCTGCTCCGCCATCTGCTGTGCGGCAGCGAGCGCGATTGGGTCTTGATCAATCAAAACGACCCGCGGCGTCTTGCCGTGCTCGTGCAATTGCTTTATCAATTCCAGCATTGGCAGCGCCGTGCCGCACCCCAAACTGACGATAATCGGCGAATGTCCGACTTCTTCGTCCGCAGCAAATTCCGTGATCACATCATTCACAAGCTTCATACGCTCGCGAATACCGATACCATCTGCACAATAGCGAATCACGTCCAAGAATTCTGCCGAATTTGAGGCGTGCACAAAGTCGTCTAGACGCTGCATCTTTTCGTCGGCACGCTTAACGCATTCCGCGGTACTCAGCGGCGGCAACCCGCGTACCACACCGAAATTTTGCGCCGTCGCCGCAACCGCCGAATGGAGTGACAGTCCTGACAACTCTGGCACGTCATCACCAAAATGATGGTTCAATATCCGCTCGTCGATCGGACCGCTCATAGTTGGATAACCGCGGTGCTCAGGATTGTCGCGCGCCGCCAAATCAAACGCATTGACAATCGTCACAAGCGCCATCGCGCTGCCGCCTTGCCGCCACCATGCTTCCGCGTCAACCTGATCCGACCCGTATAAATATTGGCGGCGCGCATATTCGACTGGACTGCTTGCATTGACATGACCATCCCACGATCGGCGCAAAACCTCACCCGACGCCAGGTAGCTCAAACGATATGCAATGCCGCCCAGCTCGCCCATGCGTGCAAGTTGCACTTTACTGTCGGCGACACTTAAATAATCAAGCACTTCTTTGATTTTTTCTGGGTTTTCATACGCTGGATCGGTGCGCTCAGCGATGCTCACCGGCAAGCGCTCGCTTCCTGCTTCAACTTCTCCGTAAAGAGCTACAATCTCCGGGTTTAATTCCAACAACCTGCCGCCCATCGGCAATATTTCCGGTCGCTTCAGTCGATCCTGCATATTTTTACTCCCCAGTCTTAGCTGTTTATGCTATTATATTAATAATATGACAAAGATTGCGATAATTGAAGACGACCAAGTGATCAACCAAATGTACCGCATGAAGTTTGAGGCGGCGGGGTTTGATGTCGCGACGGCGAGCGACGGCGAAGCGGGTGTTGCAATCGTAAAAAAGTTCCATCCGGATTTGATTTTACTCGACTTGCAAATGCCAAACATGAACGGCGTTGAAGCGCTTTCGCTAATCCGAACATTGCCAAGCCACAAGCAGACGCCCGTCATCGTACTAACAAATCTCGGCGAAGAAGAAGCGCCGGATGGACTACGCAAGCTCGGCGTGCATAGCTACATTGTGAAAGCCGATTTCACACCGCGCCAAGTTGTTGAGCGCGTGAAACATGCGCTTAATATTCGCTAGTTACAGCTTATCTGCTCGCTTGAGACAGATCTCAATCAAATGATCAAATAGTACCGTATATGTGAGCGGACCGACGCCGCCTTTTTTTGGCGTCATCGTTACATGCGGCATGGCACGCACGCTATCGTCAACATCACCAATAAGTTTGCCGTGCTCACTTGCCGTACCGGCGTCTACCACCACCGCGCCAGATTTTACCATATCTGATGTAATTAACCGCGGCACACCCGTTGCTGTTACAATCACATCAAACCGCTGCATATCGCAAAGCGGCGTTTGATCATCAAATACAGTAATATTCAAGCCGCGCTCGCCCCACAATTTCGCAAGCGGCGCACCAACTAGTTTGCCCCGCCCCACAATCGCAATTACCTTGCTCGCCAAATCGACACCATAGCCCGCCAAAAGCCAATCAATCGCCTGTGCTGTTGCGCTCGGAAATATAGCGTGCTCGCCCAGCCCATCAACGTCTTTTTCCGGTGCAATCGCATTGCAAATCTCGCTCGTACCCACCGGATCATCAAGCGGCAACTGCACGATAATACCCTGAATTGACGCGTCATCGTTTGCCTGCTGCACTATGCTAATCATATCGCTCTGCTCTACCGCCGCAATCTCAACGTCAATCAATATATCGCGCGCATACCGCTGCTTCATGCGCACATACGCCGCGATAACGTCGCTCGCTGTTTTGCTCATCACGATCAACAATTTTGGAGCAATACCGTGCTCTTGCCGCAAATTCCGCACTTGCCGCAACTGGCGTACTTTGATAAATTGCTGCAGTTCGCGCCCATTTAACTCCCGCGTCATGTAATACGATCCTTCCTATCGTCAATAAATGCCGACCATTGCCGCACGAGGCGCAAAATCGTTTTGAACGGCAGCTCAATCAACATATCTAAAATAATTGACACAATGTTAACTTGCGCATATTTATCGCTCATCCAGCGCCCTGCTACGACAAACGGCAAATAAATCGTATCGCGCACAAACGTCAGCCCGTTACTCGCGCTGCGCACAATCTCCAGATCGCGAATCATGCGGCTCAAGCGAAAGCCCAAGAAGCTCGCCGCTGAGAAGAAAAAGAAGAATATCGCAATATGCACAAGCGAGAAATTAAGCAGCAGTAATATCCATATCGTTGCCGCAAATACTACCAAGCTAGACGCACCGTATAATGCCGAAAAGACTACGCTATATTTCCTACCACCTAATTGCCGGCGCACAAGCGTCGTGCTGTCGCTATACAACATCGTATCGACACGATTCACTAATGCCGACGTATTCGCATAGCCCGGCGTATTAAGCGTGAACCGCAGCAACACCATATAAACCGGCGGAAAGAACAGGTTAATAATCAACGGCTGCCACAAAATCGCGCCGTGTGCCCACATATCGTAAGGCACTTCAATCGCGATGCCAATTAAGAATTTCGTAATGATCAAAAACATTACGCTACGCATAATCGCACGATTGATTCGCCCCATGATATTCGTGTACTCTTTGGCAACTTGCTGCTCAAACGCCTCCAAAAAAACTTCGCGCTTCAATAATAACTCCGGTACGTCTTCGCGGGTCTCTATCATGCGGCGTACAATTCGCAGGGGCGCGCCCTGGCGGTCGACAATCCGATACAGTTCATCGTCCACCGAACCTTGCAGCAGCGCATCAATCTTTTGATTGTATGCCACAAACTGATCTAAGTGCTCCACTGATACACCGTAGCGCAATAGCAACCCGGCACGCGCCGTCGCTGCATCGGATTTCATCAGTGCACGGTGAATGGCAACATAAAGCGCTGCGCCATACTCATCGCGCGTCGTTTTTGATACAGCATCGCGCGGGATCGCCTGCTCGAAATACTCGTACGCGAAATCCATAAACGCCACGTCGCGTTCTTTTGGTGCGATGAGCTGCGCTACTCGCACCGACAGCGTTTCAAGCACCCAGCTCGTCGACCGGTCGGCGTTAATACTGCGGCGTTTCTGCAGCTTTTCAAATGCCACATAGTGCTGGCACGCCAACTCCGTTATTGCTTCGATTTGCTCTGGAGCGACGTTATCATTTGGAATGTAACCTGCAAACGTCAGTTCAATTACCAACTCAGTGCCGCTCTGGCGCACAAGCGTTTCGTCGCGTACGATAAATAATTGTTTGAAAAACCGGCGAATCGCATTTTGCAGCAACAAATGCTCGTCGGTATTTTCAGCAGCATTACGTAGTTGCTCATATGCTGCAGTAAACGCACCGCCCGCCCCGACAACATTGTACTTCTCTGCCTGCGCTAACGCCTGCCGGCGCGCATCGCTCCGTTTTTGAGCGTTCAAAATGCCCGCGCGCACATGTTTACCGATTATATTGAGCTGCGACATACTGCTATATTATCGCGCATTTTTGCCGATATGGCAATCATAAGCACCGTGCTGAGTATTTACTAATCCGCCAAAACGTGCTACAGTGAAAAGATACAGGTTTAGTTTGCTAAGAGAATCACTAGTCGGACAACTAAAGTCCCTATAGCAAACAAGCGCGTATAGTTTAAACAATAATGGGTCAGTAGCTCAGTTGGTTAGAGCACCTGCCTCTTAAGCAGGGTGTCGAGGGTTCGAACCCCTCCTGACCCTCCACGAAAAAACCATCCTTCGTCCGGGTGGTTTTTTCGTGAGAGAAGAATAACTAAGGTGTTTATCTCTTTTAATTTTCTACAAATGAAACTACATGTACAGCGACTCAAACACTGGTACCCCGGGTAGGAATCGAACCTACGGCCAAAAGCTTAGAAGTCTCTTGCTCTATCCACTGAGCTACCGGGGCGCTACATCTATTATAACAAATACCGTGCCACGCGGACGACCAAATCTCAGAAAATTCCATTTTGGTGCGGGTGCGGAGAATCGAACTCCGATCTCAAGTTTGGAAAACTTACATACTAACCGCTGTACTACACCCGCGAATGGTTATATTGTAGCATTTTTGCGGCATGTAATAAATAGGGCGCCGTCTCGTCCGCACCCCATGTACCCCGTGACAATCGGTACAGTATCTGATATACTGAGACGGCGATCGTGGCGGAAGTAGCTCAGTTGGTTAGAGCGCTGGATTGTGGCTCCGGAGGCCGTGGGTTCGAATCCCATCTTTCGCCCCAAGCAAAGCACCGAGGTTTTCCTCGGTTTTTTGCTTATTTTAGAAGCGCTATATCCTATCGCGCTACGGAATAAAACAGCAAGTGCCACATTATTCCCATACCGTCTCAATCTGCGCACCGAGCGAATTGAGCCGCTTAGCAATTGCTTCGTAGCCGCGGTTAATGCTATACACATCGCGCAGCAGCGACACGCCGGGCGCCGCCATCATAGCGAGCAAAATCACCACGCTCGGGCGCAATGCTGCCGGCGCAATAATATCTGCCGGTTTCCAGCGCGTCGGACCGGTAATATACACACGATGCGGATCAACCATTTCAACACGCCCGCCTAGTTTGCTAAGCTCCGTGAAATAAATCGCGCGGTTTTCATAGCTCCAGTCGTGAATCAGCGTGCGGCCATCAGCAACTGTCGCGCATAGCCCCAAAAACGGCAGATTATCCATATTGATTCCAGGAAACGGCAACGCGTGAATTTTATCTTTCGGCGCATGCAATTTGGATTTTTTCAGCGTAATATCCACCAGCCGCGTCCGCCCGTTGCGCGCAGTATACTCCGGCGTCATGTTATACTGCAGCCCCATGCCAGCGAGCGTCGCCAGCTCTAACTCCATAAATTCAATCGGGACGCGCGCCACGGTAATTTCCGACCCTGTCACGATACCCGCCGCTACGAAACTCATCGCTTCAATTGGATCTTCGCTTGGATAATATTCCACTATTTTGTTGATTGATTTCACGCCGCGGATCGTCAGCGTTGTCGTGCCGATACCATCAATATCCACGCCAAGCGCCTGCAAGAAGAAGCAAACATCCTGCACCATGTAGTTCGGGCTGGCGTTGCGAATAATCGTCACACCGTCGTAAAGTGCTGCCGCCATAATGACGTTTTCAGTCACAGTATCGCCACGTTCGGTCAAAACAATAGCGCGGTCAATTGCCTGCGGCTTGTTCGTCGCAACATAGCGATCGCTTGTTGCTTGCACCGACAACCCAAACGGTGCAAGCCCGGTCATGTGCGGCTCAACTGTGCGCGTACCAAGATTGCAACCACCGCTAAATGGCAATTCAAACGTACTATATTGGTGCAGCAATGGTCCAAGGAACATAATAATGCTGCGCGTGCGTTTAGCAGCGTCGACATCCATATTTGCTAAATCCAGCCGCTTTGGCGGATTGATTTCAAGGTCATTATGTTCCAGCCAGCGACATTTCACGCCAATACTTTCAAGTACTTCAATGATGCGGTTAACTTCTTCAATTCGTGCAACACGCCGCAGCGTCGTCTTACCTTTGTTTAGCAGGCTAGCACAAAGCAATGCAACCGCCGCATTTTTGCTAGTTTTTACTTCTATACTGCCATGCAATTCACGCCCGCCCGTCACGCGGAAATTAGTTTTGCCATAATTATTAATACGGACAATCTCGCACGATAGCACATCGCCGATGCGTGCAATCATCTCAAGACTGATATTTTGTCCGCCTTTCTCAATACGGTTGATTGCCGACTGGCTCGTACCAAGCGCTTCGGCAAGCTCACTCTGTGTCATACCACGCGATTGGCGGTTTTCTTGAATTAATGTTCCAATATTTTTAAGATATTCCGACGTCTTCATATCATGAATAATATACCTAATGTGATATATTGTCAAGTATTCCAAAACACGCTATACTAAACACATGATCTAGCAACGATTTCACTGCTTTTGACAAATAAACCTAATGGAGGTACAGATTATGAATGATGATATTGTTGCGACACTTATCGACGGCGAAGCAAAACGCCAACGAGAAGGATTAGAGCTAATCCCTAGCGAAAACTACGTCAGCCACTCGGTGCGGCAAGCACTCGGCAGCGTGTTTACAAACAAATATAGCGAAGGTTACCCCGGACACCGTTACTACGGCGGACAGGAGTTTACCGACAAGGTTGAACAGCTTGCCATTGACCGCGCCAAGCGATTATTCCACGCCGACCACGCCAACGTACAGCCGCATAGTGGCGCACCAGCAAACGAGGCGGTGTATAGCGCATGGTGCCGCCCGGGCGATACAATTTTAGCAATGGATTTGAGCCACGGCGGGCATCTCACGCACGGCTCACCCGTCACACGTAGTGCACAGTTGTATAATTTTGTACCATACAAGATGAAAGATCCTGCGACGGGCGAAATTGATTACGACGAAATTCGCCGCCTAGCGCAGCAGCACCAGCCAAAGATTATTTTGGCGGGCTTTAGCGCTTATCCGCGCGAATTGGATTGGGCGAAGTTCGCCGAAATCGGGCGCCAAATTCCGGACTGCTTACTGATGGCAGATGTAGCGCATATCGCCGGGCTAATCGCTGGCGGCGCGGCGGAGAACCCGCTGAAACACGGTTTCCACGTCATGACTACGACCACGCACAAAACGTTACGCGGACCGCGCGGCGGACTGATTTTAAGTATGGGCACGGTAAGCAGCCCGCTCAAAAAACCCGCCAAAACGCTAGCAAACATTCCTACGCTGATTGACCGAGCGGTTTTCCCTGGCATGCAGGGCGGACCGCACATGAACACCATCGCCGCCAAAGCGGTGGCGTTTGGCGAGGCGCTGCAGCCGGAGTTTCGGGAATACGCGCGGAATATAGTAGCGAACGCCGCCCGGCTGGCAGACGAACTGCGCCAGCGCGGCTTCGTGCTGGTGACAGGCGGCACGAGCAATCACTTGATTTTGGCGGACGTGCACAAAAGTTTCGGTATAGACGGCAAGGCGGCGGAGCAGGCGATAGACAAAATCGGGCTGACACTAAACGCCAACGCTGTGCCAGACGACCCGCTGCCGATGTTTCGCCCCAGCGGCATCCGCCTCGGTACGCCAGCCCTAACTACGCGCGGCTGCACGCCGAGCGACATGCCGCAAATCGCCGAATGGATGAAGCAAGCGATAGACGCGCGCGACGACGATACAGCGCTCGCGAAACTGCGGAGCGAGGTGCGGGAGTTTTGCTTAAACTTGAAAAATATGAGTTAACAGACTGTAAACTAGGTTAGAAATTAGGACAAACGACAGGACCTTAATAGTGTATTATATACCCTTTACCAAACGAAACTGCAAGTGATAACCCATTACCACACACGATGCGCCAAAACGGCTACAGTAAAGTGTAAGTCCGACAACATAATAAAATACCCCATTTTATGGGGTATTTTATTTATATCATTGTCGCCAGCTAACAAACCCCAACGACACGCGTCTTTACATTGCTACCAGCTGCTGCCGTATAGTCCCAATAATGTATTTTAGCACCCTTATTGTCTGGGCAAGCTTCATATTTAATCGTGTTGGCACTTTCCGGGGCAGAAGTCAAAGTTGTACTAGCGCCATCTCCTGACCCAGCAGCTAATACATCCGCTGCAATATGAAACGTTTCGCTACGAGCTACAGTAGATCCATTCATCTTTTCTAATTTGTCTGGATATGAACCTTTATCTGCATTATAGAGCTCAGCTTTTTTGCCAACGGTCTCCGCGGCCGATTCAGCCGCAGTTGTCTTAGCCTTGTTCTGCAGTCCGTTGTAAGCGACAAGCGATACAACGGTGAGAATAGCGATAATCACAATCACGATGAGAAGCTCAACGAGTGTGAAACCGCGATTTTTGATTTGTGTAGTAGTCACGATTAAGTGCCCCCTATTTATTACGTTTAATTTATATATTGATGATACTACAGTTATAAAGTAAGCGCAAGCATTTTTGCTGCACGGCTCACTCAATATATATAGCGGTTCTTTGCAGGACGAAGGAAAAGAGACTCAACGGGGGTGTAGCGGTCTATCTTCGTGTTGTCGCCAATCTGTCCACCATCATTTTGCCCCCAGCAGAATGTGCGCCCATCAGAAAGGGTAGCGCACCCGCGGTTCGCACCCGCACCGATCGCTTCGACAGTCCGGTCAGCTGGCAATCCGTTTGCACCAACAGTAACAGGTGTCGGCACGAGAATATCAGGCGTACCCCAACCGCCCGTACCGTTACCAATTTGTCCGCGGCTGTTTATACCCCAGCAATAAACTTTTTTACCGCTCGTTAATAAGCAAGTATGGAATACGCCTGCCGCAATACTTTTGATAGTATCGCCTGCTGGTATTTTCGCTCTAGAGATTTCGCGCGGCACAAACGAAAATGCAGGGGATTTAGAGTTTATGCCAAGCTGACCGTGACCATTTGAACCCCAGCAGTAGACTTTACCGGCACTTGTCAATGCACATGCGTGAACATGCTGCGCCGTATCAGCTACAACATCTGGATAGCCATCTTGCGTGACAGAAACGACCGTACCAGGTATGCCGTGCACAAGAATCGGAACTGTGACAGATTTAATTTTTTGTGTCGGGTCGCCAAGCTGTCCTGTTTTCCCCTGACCCCAGCAGTAGGCGGCACCGTTTGCGATCGCACACATAGTATACGAACGGCTTCCGCTTGAAGAAAGAGCAGTCGCAATGTAATTCGTAGGTAAACTGTATCCACCTCTGTTGAATCCAAGTTCTGTTGGTACTGTGTAACGATCTGGTGTAGTTGGTCCAACGCCAAGACCGCCCTTAAAATTAGCACCCCATCCATAGATCTTGCCGCCAGCAATAGCAAACGACATATCACCTGTACCACCGATCGCAGTAACAGTTTTTCCAGCGAGTATACCCTTAACTTCCACTGGCACATTTGAGTGCTCAAGAGGCCCGGAGCGCCCGTTGCCAAGCTGTCCACGATGATTGTAACCCCAGCAATACACTTTACCCTCTGCGAGCGCGCAGCTATGATACTGAGCAGTAAATATATCTTTCACTTGTTTTCCAGCAAGCACGCCAACGTCTTTACGGACTTTTACCGGTATGTCGGAATCAAAGCCTTCTGATGCAGACTCAAACTTCCCATTCTTATCCAGCTTCCCTTCCGATCTGCCATTACCCAGTTGTCCGAATCGATTGCGACCCCAGCACCATACATCGCCCGTGATGATAGCACAGGTACGGAATGTACCACTTGTTGACTTCTCACCCTGGTAATCAAGCACCCAGCTGATATATTTTTTGACAGTTGTATTATACGTTTTGAGAACGGCTCCTCCTGAATTTACAACATACGTCGTACCAACGGCTGAAATCTGCGCTACACCCTCACGCCTATAGTCTAGGTTACCGACACTAAACGTTGTGCGCAAGTTCCCATCTCGCAATACGAACTTGTTTGCCGGGTGTACGTTTGCCGTACCTTTGCAATCGCTACTTGGCACGAGCGGACCGACGCCACCACTTGCTGATGACCAAGTCTGCATACGATTGTTAACGTCAAGACAAGCGTTTGCATATGCTGTTCCCGCCTCACCTGCTTCTTCGGCAAGTTTCAGGTAGTAACTTTCCTGCGCATTAATATATAGCGCAGTGATGACGCGGTACACGCCAAACAACACTCCCAGTATAACAACCGATAGAAGCATCGTGAGAGCGAGTGAAAATCCTGGTGTTTGCTTTGTGGTGCTATTATTCATAACTAATTGATCCTCGTGATTGAAAGTGTTGTAGACTGCGTCTCACTACTCGGGGGTGCGGCAATTGTAAGTGTCACCTTGACACGACTCGCTTCGACAAGATAACTTTCGCCGCCGGTCGTATACTGCCGCGTAACTGGCGTATCGTCGTCTTTGAGGTACTGAACAGCAAATGTGCGGACATTTTTCGCAATTGCTTCGTCACGCGCTTGACAGACAGCTGGCTTACTGGCGGTAAAGGCACTCGCAGGGCATGATTGTTTCTGCGCAAGTTTTTGCCCTGGACACCGCGGCGAAGCCGTATCAATAAGGATGCGCCGATATAGCACACCATGATTCACAAAATATACAGTACGATATTGAAGCTTCGGTAAATATTCTGGCTGTAAACTACAATTATAGAACGTGTTCGGCTTGTTGATATATATAGGACGGCGAATTGACGATGCCTCGCGCTGATTACTTGCATAGTTCGCTAGAATAAGCACGCGGGACTTCGCATTGTATCCATTATAATTCCATGCAAAATTTGCCCCCGGAGTATTACGACGTCCAAAGCTATCATTATACGGCGCTTTGGTTACACCGATGAACTCAATGCTATAGCGCACATCTTTCTCAACGATATCCATAGCAGTTTGCAGCGCTGTTGTCGTTTGCGAACGGGCTCTACTAGCAAAAGCTTCGTGGTACGCAGTCGTGAGTGCAACACCGAAAACGATCACAATGATACTAAAAACTGTAATAGAGACGACAAGCTCAACAAGTGTATATCCCCGGCTAGAATGCTGCGTACGAAACATGCACTACCTTTCTGTGATTTGATCCGTATGTTACCACCGATTCAATTCTAATTGGCATACCGACGCCACCCGTGCCACCGCCACACAGATACGGCGCAGTAGCAACAACTTTCTGCGAAACGGGCGATGGCAGTCCCCGTACTGTAATATTTCCGTTAATAAGTACATTTGGTTTCGCGACACCGCCAGCAACCTCGCAACGAAACCATGTTGGCTGGTTGTCGTTAGCATACTTTCGCAAATTATTGTATGCTAAATCACTTGCGATACGCCGCTGAACTTGCTGGATAGACAATTGGCTTACACTCGCTTGCAGACGTACGATACCGATAATAAATATCGCAGAAATGACAAGCGTTACCGCCACTTCAACGATCGTAAATCCAGCCGCTTTCCTATTTCTTCTATTCATTTTCATTGCTGATGTATACTATCTATCCGATAAATATTATTTTTGAACTCAGTACGATAATACAGCGCAAAACGAACACATGGCACAGCTGTGCATATTTTATCATTAGCGTCGAAAGGCTGGTAAACATATTGTGTCGGCTTCATCGTTATAGGCGTACCTGTTGTCGTAGCAACGATCAAGCTATTCCCCGTACTCCCCGGCGCTATTAAGATAGCACTGTCGCCTATCATTGACTGTGCAGCAACTTCAATACCATGTTTTGTGGGATACGTACGACCAGTGGAGTACGCGTTTAGTTTATAAAACGTCTCCAGCCGCTCAGCAATAGCGTTAGCGTTGAGCAAGCGTTGATTGTCACGCGATGCCGCCGCCATACCAGACGCTCCAACGATAACAACCGTCGCCAGAATACCAATAATTGTCACAATCGTCACCACTTCTATCAAACTGAATCCCCGCGATTGCCCGTGCATAGTTCCATTATATAGTGCTTATGGCAAAATCAAAATAGCTTTTTAGTATAAATTTCAAGCGGCTCTTGCTGAATGGTAATGCCGAATTTCGTTTGTACCGTGTTGATGATATGCTGCCGTGCCGCCGCGAGATCGTCGTAGCTTTTCGCCGATTCGTTAACAAGCACAAGCGCGTTCTTATCGTAGACGCGCATACCGCGGTACAGCGCACCCTTCAGCCCCGACTGTTCAATCAGCCAACCGGTTGGAATCTTCACATTGCCGTCTGGTAGATCGTAATGCGGTACATTAGGATAATCGGCAACGATGCGCTCGTAAATCTCGCGCGAAACGATAGCATTTTTAAAGAACGACCCTGTATTCGGCGTAGCGCGCGGGTCGGGTAATTTATTCGCGCGAATCGCGATAACAGCGTCACGGAGCTGTCGTACGGACGGATTAGCAATACTATGCTCGCGCAGATACGTTTCAATCGCCTTATAGAATGGCGGTTGCGGCAATACAGCACGAAGCCGCATAGTTACTGCCGTGATAATGTAGCGTCCTTGTTCGCGCCCGCGAAAAATACTATGGCGGTATGAAAATTCGCACTCCGCGTTTTGCAGCCGCACAAACGTATCGTTTTTTGTATCATACGCGTCAACGTAAGCAATAGCTGAGGCAACTTCTTGCCCGTATGCGCCAATATTTTGCACCGGCGCGGCACCAACTGTACCTGGAATTGCCGACAGACACTCTATACCAGATAAATTCCTATCGACCGTTTGCGCAACAAACGCATCCCATAGCTCACCCGCCCCCACCGTAAACGTCGTATACTGCTTCGTTTGATCAATAACGTTAATACCGGGAATTTTGTTTAATATAACGAGCCCGTCAAATCCGTCATCACGCGCAAGCGTATTGCTGCCACCGCCGAGCACATACCACGGTAGCTTGTGTTGGCGCGCGTAAGCAACCGCCTGACGTACGTCGTCTGGCGAGTACACTTCAACGAGTTGTGCCGCATCACCGCCGAGACCCATCGTCGTTAGTGCGCTAAGAGATGTCTTATGCTGAATGTTCATGATTTATATTATAGCGCGTTTTATGCTATACTACAGCTATATGCGCCCGTAGCTCAGTGGATTAGAGTATTTGGCTTCGAACCAAAGGGTCGCAGGTTCGAGTCCTGCCGGGCGTACCATCAAGTGCTATTAGCTTGACGTGCCCCGTTAGCTCAACTGGATAGAGCGTTGGTTTCCGGTACCAAAGGCTGCAGGTTCGACTCCTGTGCGGGGTACCAATTGCGTTTTACGAATTTTACGTTGTGAAAGTTACATCGTTTAGATTCTTTTAGGTTGCTACTGACTTTTTCGCCCATCACCAACCAAAAAACTCCCCCAAATTTACCGAAGGAGGAGTTTTTTTGAATTCTAAACCCGGGTTAATTTAATTGTTTTCTTCTTTTTTCAATCTTGAGCTTCTTTTTGCGGGCGCGTTTGATGTCGGCGCCGTGCCATGAACGATGTTTTGCCATAATTCTCCTTTGCTTTTAGTTTATTATATCATATTGCACTCTTTCGCCAATATTGCTACACTATGGTTATGGTTACAAAAGCGAAGAAATCTACTAAAAAGTCAACCAAAAAACGCACTTACACCAAGCACATCACCAAAACCGACACGCATTTCATGGTACGGCGCAGTTTGCCGGTGTATGCCGTGCTGGTTTTTTTGATTTTCGCGCTTTTGAGCATGAGTATTTATTTGGTCGACCGCATGGCTGTCCAGCGCGACCATTCGATTCGCCATGGCAAAATCACCAAAATTTACACCGACCTCAACCTCGGCGAAACTTATCGAATCGCCAGCTCTAACGTTTTCGGCGACAAGCGCGTCCACAAAGGTGACTCCAAAAAATCGCATGCTTCGCGCGTCGAATACGGACACAACGCCACCGTCGCAGAAACGCGCGCCGAAATAGCCGAAAAAGCCAAAAAAGCCGGCTTTTCACACGTCGAAACTATCGCTAGTGGCAATTTTTACCAAACCGAAGTTTTCAAAAACAGCCAAAACAGCTACTTGCGTGTGAGCGTCCTTTCTCGCACCATGCATAACGATTTGGTCTACGGCACATCCGAAGTACCAAAACCGCTCAACGACCCGCAAACCATCGAAAAAATGAACAACGAAGCCCCGAGCTACGTAGTGATAGCAGTCAACCTCGATGATAATAACGAATAATTTTTAAATCTCTTATTTTACGCTTCTAGTTTGCAAATTTCTCCGGAGCGTACTACAATCATTAGTATGAGAGGTTTTTCGAAAAAAGAGTGCAGCTACGACAGCTACGCGAGTGAAGCAATCCAGGCAATTCGAAGCGATGATGGTGTGCGGGCTCAAGAATTGGCCGCAAAAGCATATGATTTAGCACCAAACCCATCGGAAAGAGCGCGGATGGCGCGCGATATAGGAAACGCCTGTCGCCACCAGGGGGATTACGACGAGGCTAAAAAATGGGCAGCTGAAGCGGTCGAGCAACATCAACAGCTAGTCGAAGAAACCCCAAACCGCAGCACTCTACGCGAACTTGGTGCTAGTACGGCGATGCTGGCAACTATTGAATTTTCACAGCTACTACGCATTAAAGAGTCCGACGTTACACCGAGCGAAGATGATAAAATGTCTGCTATAGCGCAGAATTACCGCACCGCGCTCGACGCAATAATAGAATCGCGTCAACACGCCGAAGGATTAAATCGTAGAGTAGACCAGTACGAAATAAATTTCACGGCGCGCGCTAGTTTCGCCGAAACATTAACTGGAAATCGTCGGCGTGGACTGACACTTGGCGCAAGAGCCGCATACCTAGCTGGCATGTCGGAA
Source organism: Candidatus Saccharimonadaceae bacterium ML1 (assembly GCA_030253535.1). Classification (NCBI taxonomy): domain Bacteria; phylum Candidatus Saccharimonadota; class Candidatus Saccharimonadia; order Saccharimonadales (SeqCode); family Saccharimonadaceae (SeqCode); genus Candidatus Southlakia; species Candidatus Southlakia epibionticum. The sequence continues at coordinate 673,222 of CP124550.1, forward strand.
TCGCCGCGACTCGACACAACCGATGAAACTATCGACAAGAAAGAGCGCTACAAGATGAAAACACTAGCACTAGTGCGCGGATTAGGCGCTTTGGCAGCCGGGGTTATTGAGCCAATCAATCGAAACGCCGCTAAAAAAATTGCACGTAAACTAATTTAGCGGCAGCGTGTTATTTGGCGGTATCTGATCGCTATTATCCACAAGCCCCAAACTTTCATCGCGGATAGGCTCGGAATATATAAGACCAGGCGCGGTCGACACGCCAGGCGCGTTTGGCGCACTGGAAGCGACCGGTGTGGTATCAGGCGCGGGGATACTATCTGACGAGCCTAGCGCCAGCTCGACTTGTTGGCGCGAGACTTGGACTGTGCCGCCTGGCATAATTTCGCCGCTCAGCACCTGCTTGGCGACAGTGTTTTCGACGGCTTTTTGCACGACTCGGCGCATCGGACGAGCACCCAGGCGCGGGTCGTAACCTCTTTGGACGAGCAATTGCTTGGCGTCGTCATCGACCGCAACAGAAACTTTTTGCGCAGCCAACGTTTTGTTGACGCCAGCCAAAATCAGTTCGAGCACTTTTAGCAGTTCAGCCTGCGTGAATGGTCGGAACAGCACGATTTCGTCGAAACGATTCAGGAACTCCGGACGGAATTGATTAGAACTAATCAGCTCGTTAACGAACTGCTGCTCAAATTGCTCCAGTTGGTAGCCGCGCTCGATATATTCGCGGATTCGGTCGGCGCCAGCGTTGCTCGTCGCGATAACGATAGCGTCGCGAAAACTAATTTCGCGGTTTTTGGCGTCACGCAAAATACCTTCATCTAATAGCTGAAGCAGCGTCGTCAAAACTTCTGGCGCAGCTTTTTCGATTTCATCAAGCAGCACCACGCTAAACGGCTGCTTCATGACCTGCGCAGTCAGACTCATCGGGTCGTCCGCACCGTCAGCAATCAGGCGCGCGACATCGTCTGGGCGTACAAATTCGTTCAAATCCAAGCGAATCAACTTGCCCTCGCCGCCGAAATAAACATCAGCCAAGGCTTTGGACAATTCCGTTTTACCCACGCCGGTCGGACCGAGGAATAAAAACGTGCCAATTGGGCGATTTTCGTTACGCACGCCTGCCCGCGCCCGGCGCAAAGCATCGCTTACGACATTGACGGCGCGCACTTGATTAACCATACGCTCATGGATTAGATCCTCCATATTAAGCAGACGCTCGCGATCTGCTGCATCGCTCGCAACGCTAACCTTAACGTCAAGCGTCTTTTCGATCGCGCGCTGCACCGAGTTCATCGTTACCAATCCCGACTCGCTAAAACCAGCCGACGATTCAAGCAGCTTGAAAGCGCGCCCCGGCATCGCCAAATCGTGCACGTAGCGCAGCGCCAACCGGTATGCTTCTTTCACCGCTTGGTACATAAACGTAACGTGGCGGCTCGCTTCAGTGTAGATTAGCTGCTCCTGCAAAATTTGCAATGTCTCATCTTCATTCGTTTCGGCAATGTTGATGCGGTTGAGCGCGTTAACGAGCGCCGGATTGCGTTGCCCGATTTCCAAAAAGCGCTGCTCATCCATTGATAAAATGATGCGCAATTTGCCGGCATCCAAAATCGGCTGCAATACATTTGATAAATCAACCGCACCCGTACCTTCTTCGAAAAATAGCTGCGCGTCTTCCAGGCAGATGATGATATTTTTTGCGTCGTACGCTTCGCTAAGCACTTGCATGACAAGGTTTTCCAGCTCGCCGCGCCCGGGCGCTGCCGCAATCAACGTCGCCGAGTCAAGAATGAACACCTGGCGAAACCGCAAATTCTCAGGCACGTGCGCTTCGGCATCAAGCAAGCGCTCGGCAAATGCGCGAATCACCGTTGTTTTGCCGGAACCGGATTGTCCCACGAGTACTGCATTTTGCCGCCCGCCGTTACCAAATGTGTCAACTAGCTGATCAATTGCCTCGGTGTGCGACGGCACATCAACTACCGAAACCGTGCCGTGCGCGCCGATTTGTTCGCTAATATTTTGTCCGAACCGGTCAAGCAGCGGAATCCAGCCGAATGACCAGTCGCGCGCGATACCGCCCGTGCGCCGGCGGTGCCCATGCCGATCAATCAGCGCCCACAAACGCTGCTGCCATTGAATACCGCAGTCAAGATCATCGGTGTCAAGATGAATTTGCGCGATAACTGACTCGAAATTCGGAAAATTCCGTACGATCGCTACCGCCAGCACGCTCGCCGTAATATGCGCCATGCCATTCGCTTGGCGTACATCGTCGGCAGTTTGCCATAAGTCGCGGATCATGTTCGGATCGTCGTTCGCCATTGAGTTTAGCAGCGACGGCGTCAATCCTAACCGCGCACCCATAAATTGCCCGCTCGGCACCTCGCCGACTGCTTTTGCAACGTCTGCCGGCGTCGGGCGCGCCGGCAACCGCCCAAGAACATCGCCTGCCAAAAGCGCTGTCATATCGCCGCCCTTACCGACCGGTAAATTCTTCACGTGCCACTCGTAAAACACTATTATCATTGCAGCTATGCAGCCAAGCGCGCACGCCAGCCACCCAACCGACAGCCGCTCAACGATCAGCAAGACGATGCCAAGCAGCCATAGCAAGCCTGACAGCCATGGTAGCAATCTCGCAACAACACCAGAAAGTATACGCCCAAATCGCGCTTGCTGCGCCCTGAGCGCATGGTAGTTAAAGTCTACAGATGCCACGGAATCCACCCCGCCACCGCGCAAAAAACCGCTGCCACTGGAAAAATCGGCACAAGCGGCCACACGAGAATCTTTACTAAACCAATTACCGCTGCCGCGCTCACGACGATTGATCCGATGATCAACACGAACGTCCGTATAAATCCGCCAATAATCCGCGAGACAAGCCGATCAAAAAATGCCCGTAGCTGTACGCTTAGCGGACCGCGTACGCGCCCCGCCGAGATCTGCCGCCACGGCGCAAACAACGTTTTTAAGAGTAACCCAAGCGAAAAGTAATCATACACATCCAGCAGCGACTCGCGTACGCGCACTACCATCATTTTCCAGCCCGTACTATACCACCAAGAACAAATGCCCACGACAAACATACCTTCATTGTACGATATTTTGCAAATATACGCTACAATAAAGATATGAATAAACGCCACACACTTACGACCGTTCTTGGCAAAACGGTTCGGCAGGTTGCGCGTCTGCGCGGCGGCGGATCGGCGCTGCCTGGGCTGTTCGTCGAGAAAATTGATCCTGATTTCGTAGCGCGCACCCTCAAACATTTACCGCGGGGTATCGCGATTATCAGCGGCACAAACGGCAAGACGACGACGACGAAGATGGTTGTCGAGCTCCTTAGAGGACAAGGGCTAAACATATTCACCAACCGAACCGGCAGCAACTTTACCCGCGGCGTAGCAGCAGCATTGCTAAGCGAAGTCGATATATACGGCAATTTGGATGCTGATATCGCCGTATTGGAACTTGACGAAGCTTACGCCGTGCATTTCGTGCATGCAATCAGCCCGAATTATTGCCTGCTGCTTAATGTCATGCGCGACCAGCTGGACCGCTTCGGTGAAATCGACGCAACCGCTAAATTGCTCCATACCGTTGCAGCGCACGCTACCAACGGCGTCGTTGTTAATCGCGACGACCCGCGCCTAGGCAGCCGCGCATTCGCAATTGATGTTACTGCGCCAATTCGAAGTTATGGCGTACATCCCGATCTACAGTCATTGTTTCCGTCTGACGATAATCTGCGCGGCGCAGGCGCACATAACAAGCACGCCGCAAATCGCGCCGACGATGACACGACGCTTGAATCGGTCGACGGGCAACGCGCGACGATTTCATTTAGCGGCAATGCCCACACTATAACATTATCGCTGCGCGGCATTTACAACGTATTGAATGCAACAGGCGCAATTGCCCTGACGCGCATGATTATGGGCGACGAGCTAGACACTCAGCAGATGCTTGACTCGCTCAGCCGCATCACGCCGGCATTTGGACGCGGCGAGCAGATCATGGTTAGCGGACAACCCTGCGAACTCGTTTTAGTCAAAAATCCAGCAGGGTTCCGTCTAAGCCTCGCGTCATTCAGTCCAGATGGCTACGCTACGATGATCGCTGTCAACGATAATTACGCCGACGGGCGCGACATGAGCTGGCTGTGGGATGTCGATTTTGATAGCTTGCGCGCGCAGGGTGTTGCCGAACTATCTGGCGTACGCGCATACGACATGGCACTGCGGTTACAATACGAGCTCGTTGAGGTCTCTCATATCGAGCCCGACCTTGCTGCCGCGCTGAAGCACTTCATCAGCACAAACCCCAGCAAGCCGAAACGCATTTATTGCACCTACACTGCTATGCTCCGCCTGCGGCGCGAACTAGCAAAATACACAACCGTTGAGGAGATCGCATGAAATCAATCAATCTGCTGCAACTATACCCCAAAGACATGAATATTTACGGCGACTGGGGCAATACGCTTGTACTGAAACGCCGGCTGGAATGGCACGGCTACGGCGTTCAACTGCTAGGATATAACCCTGGCGATGAATTTCCGCAAGGCATCGACTTAATCGTCGGCGGCGGCGGACAAGACTCTGGCCAGCTAAAAATCCGCGACGATTTGCAAAAAATCGGACCGGCCTTGCGCGCACTCGCCAACGACGGCGTACCGATGCTCGTAATCTGCGGTATGTATCAGCTATTTGGCAACTTTTTCAAAACCAAAGATGGAGAAATGATTTCTGGCATTAAGCTGCTTGATATCGAAACTGTCGGCGGCGCCGAACGCCTCATCGGCAATATCGTCACGTCAAGCGAGCAATTTGGACTGATCGTCGGTTACGAAAACCACTCAGGACTCACAACGCTAGGGGCAAACGTTCGCCCGCTTGGCCAAGTAATTCGCGGCGCCGGCAACAATAATCGGGACGAGACCGAAGGCGCGCGCTACCGCAATGTTATCGGCACATATTTACATGGCTCGCTGCTGCCAAAAAATCCGGCAATCGCCGATTGGTTGATCGAACAAGCTGTTACACGCAGATTCGGCGACTTTACGCCAACAGTCATTGAAGACCGTTTTGCTATGCTAGCCCGCGATATCGCCCAGCGCCGCCCGCGCTAAATTTTCACTAAATTTTCAGCACATTTTCAAGAATTAGAAAGAGTATAATGGATAACTATGGCGCGTCCCGCACCGCAATCAATTGAAGAACCACACATTGAGCGCATTCGCGCATTCGATCTAATGCGCGGTTTCTTTTTGATCGTCATCTTGCTTGACCATTTGGCATATTATCCGAGCGGTCTTGATATTTTCACGGGGCGCGGGCTACTATATATTTCTACCGCTGAAGGATTTTTTGCAATTTCAGGACTTGTGCTCGGTATCGTGCGCGGACGGAAATTGCTGAACAAACCATTACGTACTGCCGCGAAATTATTGCTTAAACGGAGCGTGCAATTATACATTGAATCAATTATTCTCACACTTTTATTTACAATTGCCGCTTGGCTATTCTACCACAACCCAGAAATTAAATACGGCGCCGCTACGCCCGGCACGCCGTTTTGGCAGGTCGTATGGCAAACAATCACACTGCAATATACCTACGGCTGGGCGGATTTTTTGCGCTATTACGCGCTATTTCTAGCGGGCGCACCATTTGCACTATGGCTCCTTCGCCGCGGCAAATGGTATATCGTTACGATCATAAACATCGCGCTGTGGTGGTATTACACGCAAACGCCTGGCGGCGAAACATGGCTGCCTTTTTCGTGGCAGCTAGTATTTTACTCTGGGTTTATTGTCGGATTTTATTGGCCGGCGCTCACGCGCTGGTGGCGGCGCACACTTCATGCATGGCAGCGGCGAGCAATTGCGCGCACGATTACCGCGCTGTTTTTGCTCGGGTTTACTGTCAACTTTTTACTCATGCTCAACGCGAATTATTGGCACGTTGAGCCGTTCGCCGCCTGGCACAATCAGTACAATATGGAATATTTTGACAAAGACCGCCTGCCGATTCCACGCCTCGTATTCGGCGTGATTTGTTTCTGGGGATTATTTGCACTCGTGCGCTGCTATGAGAAAATTATCGCGAAATACCTAGATTGGCTACTCATGCCGCTTGGCACGAACTCGTTGTACGTCTATACGATAGAAGCATTTATCGTATACTTTGCCCATTTATTCATACTGCCGCCGCAGCCGTTTACCGCTGCCGCGCCATGGTTCATCAATCTTGCCCTTTCTGTTGCCGCGATTATGCTTGTATGGACGGCGGTGCACCGTAAATTTCTATTTTCAGTTATTCCGCGCTAGTATCGTACAATCCGGCGCGATACTCGACGCTGCGGTTAATCGAGTCATATGCGTCAACCTTTTTCACGAGCTTCCACGACGCAACGGGCGGCTCAATTTCATTTTCGGTTACGTTGACATACCAGACGTAACGGTGCTGCTTAGCAAATGCTGCTAAATCGGCAATTTTTCCTGTATCGTCCTCTTTAAGCATAGCGAGCGACCCATAATCTTCATTGATTGTTGACGCTGGATAATAAACTGGGTGCGTATTGCTACTGTAAAAACTTGCCTCGTAATACACCCATGGCGACGCGGCAACAACAGGTTGCCCCGCCTTGCCCGACTTGGCAATATTCGCCATAAGTTCCGATGCGCGAATCGATTTATTGGTATTTTTATTGTAATTACCGTAATAATACACGTTGCCGATACCAGCGAGCGCAACAATAACAAGGATAATCGTACAGTGCCGCATGAGTACCGGATGCGTTTTCGCCGCTGCAAGCAAACACCCTGAAATAATTACCGCGAGTGCAATTTGCGCATACAACACGTAGCGGTCAATGAACGACGAGCTTAGCGGCGGCATCGACAAAAGTATCAGCAAAATTGGCGGTACGATAGCGAGCGATACAAATAGCGCCACGCCGCCTCTTCGCGATTGCCGAATAAATTGCCGCAACCCAAAATATAGCACCGCGCCAACGACCGCAAACGCAATAAACGCCGCAATCGCCCACCAGCCATCCATTTGCGCGACTTCGCGGTAGAACAGCATGTCTGTCAAATAATTAATCGGCGTCTGCGGTGTAATCGGCGGAATCCAAAACCCAACTTGTATCGTCGCAAATTGCCGTACCGCCGTTGGCAGCCACACTGCGAACAAGCCGACTGCCAGCACATGGCACCATACCCATTCGCGCGCGAAAAACTTCTTCACGCGACCAGCGCATACTTCGCGGTACCGCCATGCCCAATGCGCGAGCCACGCCAACGCTACGAAATAATGCGTAAACATACCCGCCGCCAACAGTACACCGTACAAAACCCACAGCCAACGGCGATTTGTTTTCATTGCACGCAGCAATACATATGTCGCCCACATCACGATCGCAAACACTAGCGTGTACATGCGCGCCTCGTGCGAAAATCGCACAAAAACCGGCGTCAGCGCTGTCGCTGTTACTGCAGCCAGACTATACGACGATCGCTTCGTAATGTGGCGCACCACAACATACAGCCCGACCAATCCGACAAGCGCAAACGCCAAGCTTAGCGAACGAACCGCGAGCGCGCTATGTCCAAAAATAACTGTCCAGCCTTTCAACAACCAATAGTACAGCGGCGGGTGGACATCAAGCGAAGTAAAATGCACAATCTCCGCGATATTAAACCGTGCCAAATACACACTAAACGCCTCGTCGAACCAAACCGACCACCGCGTCATATTCCCGAGCACTACCCCCGAGAATACCGTTAATATCATACCTAGCGCCCACCATTCGTGAGTCGCCGCCCACTGCCCAAGTTTTCGTTTCATATCATTATCATAGCACGGGGAGGACGAAAGTAAATAAGCCCTTAGGCGCCACCTACTCTGAAGCTCTAATTACTATTCTGAGCAATTATTTATACTTCAACATACAAATCACTATTATTTTCTAAAAGCGTTCTTTGAAATTCCTCATAGCTGCGTTTGCCGCCAGACAATTCCGCGACCTTATCAAAAGCTACCCACATAACCTTTTCTATCTCTGCATTCGGAACAACTATGTTTCCACTCGCATACTTTAGCTGCGTCGCAAATCCAACATTAAACCTATCACGGTCGCCATCTTTCCCAGTCGTATAAATAATCGCGAGAGGCTTGACGTGCTCATCCGGAACAATAAGACCAGTTTCTTCAAGAGTTTCGCGTATTGCTGCTAATTTCGGAGATTCTCCCTTTTCAACGATACCACTCGGAAATGTCCAGTGGTCTTTATAGCCAGCTTTTACCATCAGGACTTCGTTGTTTTCATTTATAATCGCAAGACATGCGCTGCACATTTTACCAGGCAGCGTTTTCGACCACGCTTGATTTTCTGCTTTTGTAAATACTCGCGCCATAATTAACGATAAAAATAACTGGTCGGGGTGACTGGACTCAAACCAGCGACCTCACGGTCCCAAACCGCGCGCGCTATCAACTGCGCCACACCCCGTTATACTGCCAATTCATCTCGGCATCCTCGGTTATTATAGCGTAAACTGCGTGACATTTCCAGGCGCAACCGCTACAATATAAGCATGACTCGTTCAAAACGCACATCGCGCGCACTTGCTGTTGCCAACACGTTCGGTACGCTCGGGTATCTCTCGCTCGTTATCCAATGGGCATGGACGGGATTAATCCTCGCGTACCCGATCATCATGAAAGCAAATCACGGCGATTTGTGGTGGCTTTCGCCTAATTGCCGAACGCATGAATCAACACCTGCCCAACCGATCGATTTCGGATTTGCAACGCCGGCAGTCAGCTTCCTAGCAATCGTCATTGCGATAGTTATCGTTGTAGTGTCGGTCGTCGCTGTTATCCGCCTGCCGAAGAATGTCGGAAAAACGGGCGCAAAGCTCACGCAGACCGCCGCCGACGCGATCATTCCCGTCGTTGCACACGCTAAAGACGTGCCAAAAGCTAAACGCAAACGTTTATCATTTAAGATTATTGTTGCACTCAAATGTACGTGTACTGTACTGGCGCTCGCGCTATTGTTGTTTGCACGCCCGATCGGGCAAGTTACGTTCCCTGTTATCTGGGCAGCTGGCATGTTTTGCTTTGTCTGCACGATGGTATATTGGTTGATTCAATACATCGTGGCGCAGGTCGGACGCGTGCCGCAGCATAAACTATGGTAATTGATTTAGCTACGCTTTCGGCGGCGTGATATCAATTTGGCGAACCGTCTTCTCAACCGGTAAATCGTGTTTGTCATCAAACCGATACACAAGCAGCGCGCCAAACGGCATTTCTACCGTACCGATATCAGCGTCTGAGATTTGGTCGAGATATTTCATCAGTGCGCGAATCGTGTTGCCGTGCGATACCAACAAAATATTTTCGCCGCGTTGTAATCGCGGAATGATCTCGGTTTGCAAATACGGAACTGCGCGGTCATACACATCTTTTAGCGTTTCGCCGCCCGGCACAGGATAGTCCCAGCCGCGCCGAATGCCATTAAACGCTTCTTCGCCGATTTCATTTTTAACTTCCCACTTATTTTTACCTGTTAAGTCGCCGTAGTCGCGTTCGTTCAGCTCTTTTGCGGTAATACGCGGCAAATCAATCTGATCGCCTTTGCCTTCCAGAATACCGTCGCACGTCTGACGCGTGCGTTTCAGCTCGCTCGTATATGCTTCGTTGAACGTGATATCGCGCAGTTGCTCGCCCAGCATAACCGCCTCATGGTAGCCCTTCTCGGTAAGGTTGACATCCGTCCAGCCCGTCCATTTACCAAGCAAATTCCACTCGCTTTCAGCGTGGCGGCTAATAACTAATATTCCCGATTTTTGCGTTGTCATCATACTATTATTTTAGCATAATTCCTTAGTTTCATTGCCCTACCCCGGACTATTTACCTCCATTAGCGTAAGCGGTTTTCGTGGTATAATTAGCGTATGCAAGACTTTTCTATCTCATCTATCACAGCACGACAAATTTTAGATTCGCGCGGCAATCCGACCGTTGAAGCCGACGTCATTTTGCGCGATGGCACGCTGGGGCGCGCTGCCGTACCAAGCGGTGCAAGCACCGGCGCGGGCGAGGCGCTTGAACTACGCGACGGCGGCAGCGGCTGGGGCGGCAAATCCGTCTATCAAGCGGTTCATAATGTTAACGAGATTATCGCGCCTGCTCTCGCCGGCAAAGACGCAAGCGATCAAACAGCACTCGACAATGTTATGCTTGCACTCGACGGCACCGACAACAAATCCAAGCTCGGCGCAAATGCAATCCTTAGCGTCAGCCTCGCCGCTGCTAAAGCTGCCGCAACCGCAAAAAAGCAGCCACTCTGGCGCTACATCGCTAACATGACCGGCAAATCACCAAGTTTGCCGCTTCCAATGATGAACGTTATGAACGGTGGCGCACATGCCGCTTTTGCGACTGATATTCAAGAATTTATGATCATCTGCAAGGGTGCAAAAACATTTGAAGAAACGCTAAAAATGGGGACAGAGATTTTCCACGCGCTTGCAAAAATCTTAAAAAACCACGACTACCCGACAACTGTCGGTGATGAGGGCGGCTATGCGCCGCGTGTACGCAGCGGCAACCGCGAACCGCTCACGCTACTAAGCGAGGCAATAACGAGCGCTGGCTATACGCTCGGCAGCGACGTTGTATTCGCAATGGATGCTGCATCAAGCGAGTTTTATCAAGATGGTCGCTACGAATTGAAATGCGAGGGCAAATCATTGTCAAGCGAAGAGATGATTGACTGGCTTGAAGCACTTGTAAACGAATTTCCGATCGTTAGTATTGAGGACGGCTTAGCCGAGAATGACTGGTCTGGCTGGCAGCAATTGCGCGCGCGGATTGGCGACCGCATACAGCTCGTTGGCGATGATCTACTCGTCACGAACACTAGCTTGGTGCAAAAAGCGATCGACGAGCATGCCGCCAACGCCCTGCTCGTTAAGCCAAATCAAATCGGCTCGCTCACCGAAACGATCCAGGCGGTCAGCATGGCGCAAGACGCCGGCTGGAACACTGTTATGAGCCATCGCTCTGGCGAAACTGAAGACACAACAATTAGCCACTTAGCAGTGGGCTTAGGCTGCGGGCAAATTAAAACCGGCTCGCTGTCGCGCACCGACCGAATCGCAAAATATAATGAACTATTGCGCATCGCCGAAAGCGACACCAGCCTGCAGCTCGCGCGTCCGTTCGACATTTAGCATTCGCGCCCGCAATACCGTTTATGGTATACTCGTAAACGAAAGGACATTTCGAGTTGTTAACGATTAAACAAAAAACAAACCGGAAGCGGCCGTCGATTTTCATATGCTTGGCGGGCAGCATGTTTGCCGCGGGAGTTTATCTGCTCGCGCTTGTCGCTGCGCCAAGCGTTGCGCCGTTTATCGCAATGAAACCGATTGAGGTTGCCGCCTTGCCGAAGCCGCGCACCACCGACAACCGAATCATCATACCAAAAATCGGCGTCAATATTCCTTACGGATCGGGCGCGGCAGCATTAGACCGCGGCGCCGAATGGCGGTATCCAAATAATGGCAACCCCGCCTCGGGCGGCAACTTCGTTATTGCGGCACACCGGTTCAGTATTCAGCCAACGCCACAAAGTACAATCGAAAAATCACCATTTTACCATATAGATAGACTCTCAGTTGGCGATAAAATCATCGTTGATTACAACGGCGAGCGCTATGGCTACGAGATTAACAATATATTCGACGTGCAAGCAACACAAACCGAGATTGAAGCGCCGTCAACCAAAGCAAAACTAACGCTCTACAGCTGCGAACTTGGCGGCGCAGATACAGGGCGCATAGTCGTGGCGGCAAAACTGCTTGGCAAGGTAAAAATTGATCGGTAGAAAGCTATTTCGCAAACTCAATCGCACGCGTTTCGCGGATTACGTTTACTTTGATCGTGCCCGGATACTGCATTGTCGATTCGATTTTCGTTGCGATATCACGCGCTAGCTTGATCGCGCTCAGGTCGTCAACTTTCTCCGGCGTAACAATCACGCGGACTTCGCGCCCGGCACTAATTGCATACGCCTTGCCGACGCCTGAAAAGCTCGTTGCAACGTTTTCCAAATCGCGCATGCGCTCGGCAAAGTTTTCCGCTGAAATGTTACGCGCGCCCGGACGCGCCGCACTAATTGCATCGCAGATCCGCACGACAATCGCTTCAACCGTCGTCGCTTCAATGTCGTCATGGTGCGCTTCAATTGCATGGCAAATCGCCTCGCTCAAGCCTGCCTTGCGCGCTAAATCCGCACCGATATGATGATGCTTCCCCTCGACTTTATGCGTCACTGCCTTACCGACATCATGCAACAGCGTCGCGATCTTCGCCGTACGCACATCCGCACCGATCTCATCCGCGATCATACCCGCCATCTGCGCCATCTCGGTACTATGCTTCAGCACATTTTGCCCATAACTTGTACGGAATTTTAGCTCGCCAAGCAGTTTCAGCAAATCGCGCGGAATGCCAGTCACGCCAGCCTCGCGCGCCGCATCTTCGCCGGCGCGCATTGTTTCTTTGTCAATCTGCTTTTCAGCCTTAGCAAATACTTCTTCAATCCGACCAGGATGAATGCGCCCGTCTTTCATGAGCATTTCAAGCCCGAGCCGCGCCACCTGACGGCGAATCGGATCAAAACTCGACAATACCACCATACCCGGCGTGTCGTCGACCAAGAAGTCTACGCCTGTCGCACGCTGCATTGCTTGAATGTTGCGCCCCTCTTTGCCAATAATGCGACCTTTCATGTCATCATCTGGCAGCTTAACTGCTGTCACGGTGCGTTCTGCTGTCACTTCGCTCGCCATACGTTCCATAGTCTCAACGAGGATTGTTTGCGCGCGCTCTTCGGCATCGTCCGTCGCTTCTTGCTGTAGTTTCGCTACTAGATTTATCAAATCATGCTTAACGTCGCGCTCTGTCATTTTCATAAGTTTTTCGGCGGCATCTTTCTTTTTCAGTCCAGCGATTTTTTCAAGTTTTTCCTGCTGGCGCGTGCGAATGCCGCGAATTTCACTTTTCAGCTCTTCGACTTCATCTTCTTGCTTACGCAGCCTTTCGCTCCGTTTATCAAGCTCGTCTAATTTGCGGTCAAGCGAATTTTCACGCTCAACCAGCCGATTCTCGGTCTTTTTCAGCTCGCGGCGGCGCTCCTGCTCAATCTTGAGCGCTTCATCTTTTGCTTTCAATACGATGTCGCTTGCTTTGCGCTCGGCGCGCGCGACAAGTTTTTCGACGGTCTCTTTACCTTTAGTTTGTACTTTCTTATCGTACGCAACTTTACCGCCCACGCCAATAGCAGCACCAACGATTGCGGCAATAATTCCCTCTATCATAGCGTTCCTTTCTCTTACAATCGCTCTTTGTGCGACGCAGGAATGTAGTCGGCAAGAAAGTCACATTGTAAGAATCATTCAAAAAATTAACTAGTCAGTGTCAGGTAATAAACTAGACTCTTCTATTGTAGCATGTTTTTGGCAGGCGCAGCAGACTATTTGCGCGGCTTGGTGATGCGCGCCGCACGACCGTATTCCGGCAAGACAATCTCGTCGGTTTCACCGCAGGCAAGTCGCGCGAGACAATCGCTCGCCCACGCTTCACTCACCGCACCTACAATTGGCACTCCGCGATCGCTCGCAAGTGTATTCAGCACCGTCATACCGATACGCAGACCAGTAAAGCTGCCCGGACCGCGAAACACGCCAATCCCAGATACGCTGTTAAACGACGCACCCTGCTCATTCAGGCGATCACGCAAATACGCCAGCATATCACGCGCGAGGTTCCGCTCTGCCGCCCACGTGTAGTCATGGCGTTCACCCGTCTGTTCGTCTACCAAGCTCAGCTCAACCGTCATGCCAGCGCTATTCCATAATATGATCATTTCATTAGCTCCTGCACGATATGCTTACTGCATTTACCGCCCGCCTCAAGTTCCAGCCGGCGCGTGTCGTCGGCCTGCACACGGATAGCGATTCGCAGGGTGTCGTCCGGCAATACATCGCCGACCACTGCCGCCCACTCAATCACTGTCACCGTCTGTGCGTCCTGCACCGCCTCGGCAAGTTCCGCCTGCATAATTCCCGCGTTGTTCAAACGATAAAAATCATAGTGCGCCAGCCGACGCCCGTTCGGCGCATCGTATACGCGGCTCAGTGTAAATGTCGGACTCTGCACCTCTTCGGCTATTTCCATGCCGCGCGCCAACCCCTTTGTCAGCGTTGTTTTGCCCGCGCCAATATCACCGACCAATTCAATCGTCTCGCCGCCGCGCAATAATGAGCCTAATGTTACACCAAGTTCAATCAGCTCTTCTGCCGTCTGTACAATTATCTCGCTGGTCATATTTGGTATTATACCATTTTGATTAGCGGGATATACCTGCACGCAGATCACCTGGACGAGTAACCGGATATGACATAGCAGCACCTTGCGCCCGGTTAACAATCCCGCTGCTGCTCCACCGCTCATTCGTTTGCTGATTCATATTCCTCCTTATCTTGCCAGCCGAATGTGCGGTTTTCGTATGTAAATCATCCATTTTTTGCGTGTATTATCCGTTTTGATCAAATGCATGTGATGATGTATGGCTGATTTTGTCACATTACCAGGCGAACGCGCATACAATGAGTAGCCGTCCGCCTCGTATTTTGCCGCTAATGTTATATAATCAAGTTTCTCGTCCGACGTCAATTCATCAAGCGAAGCGACGTGTCTTTTCGGGATAATCATCATGTGCTCCGTCACACCGCAGCCATCCCATATATCGTAGCCAAATACGTTTGTGATGATGGGGCAGTGCTCGCTTTCGCCTACATATTGCGGACCGCCATTCATAGCAATATCGCAAAAACTACACACTGCGTTTTTCGTCTTACTCTTCTGCCTGTGCGAGCGATACCGCTGCTCGGCACGCGGATGGCGCGTCATCACGAATTCCGTAAGCCAGACGGCTATTTCGCAAGGAGAATATACGGTTTTTCTACACTAAACTGAACTTTCTTCGTCTTACCGTAATTTTTAATTAAATGTGTGTGCTGATGCGCAACCGATTTTTGTGTACTTTTCGGCGGGCGGGCATAAAACGAGTAGCCGCGCGCTTCGTACGCTGCGATAATATCAATAAATTCCTGGCGCTCTGCCACCGTAAATACATGGACGCCCTCAACGTGGCGCTTTGGCACGATCATTACGTGATCGGCGACATCGCAGCCATCCCACACGCTGTAGGGGAAGTTATTCCGGGCAACCCAAAAATGCGAAAACTCCTCTTTGACTTGCGGATGCGTCGAGGTAAACTCGCAAAAATCACAGCGAATCCCCGCCGCTTTTGCCTGCTTGCGCTGCAGTGCGTAGCGTTTTTCAGTTTTACGTGTCCGATACATTTATTGCTCCTGCCGGTATGCGTACTTGCCCATCTATAATATCTGCACTACTATAACACTATTCTGTTATATAAACCACCACCTCTCGTATGTTCTTCTCTACTAACGCGCAAAGGTGTATAGTTGAAGGGCTTTTTGACTATAAACTAATTTCTCTCGGCTCGTTCAACATAAACCCGATGTATGTTCCATTCTCTTTGTATGCTTTCTCCCCGATGAACGACGGCGTGTAGTGCAAATCTTTTCGGTAGACAAAGTTATCTTTACTGCTCAATATACCCTTATCGTCAGTTGCTATCTTGCCTTGCATTTGATAGACAATTTTATTATTACTCGCCACTTCACTGCGAACGAAACGCATTATGTCATCACAAATTGTGTCCAGTAGTGCTGTATTGATGTTTGCATTTGGAATTTCGTAGGCGACAAAGTGTAGTGCAACTTCTGTAACATCGTGCAGTGGATGTACGACGATGACATTATTTATATGGCTCGCTTTCATATACCGCCGTACTTCACTATCGTTGATCGTTGAGACTATCAAACAATTTGGCTGCATGGCAGTTGTCGTATGAAAATCAATTACTAAATCAGGTTTATTCACCGCGATATAATTCTTTATATAATCCGCCCGCCGAGATTCATACGTATCAAGTACTGTGTTATAACTTCGATTTATATCCGATTCAATATACCGTTTACGTGCTGCAAATGCCCGCGGATTACCGATGAGCATATCAACATACTCTAGCACTTCTTTCCTGTGCTGCAATAAGTAACTAAATAACTTCGGACCAAGCAATTCGTTGCCGTGGCTTGCGCCAATGAGCAGTATATTTGGGAATGTTTTTACCATACCCCTATCATAGCAAAGAATCCTTACTCTAACGAGTAAGGATTCTTTCGTGTGCTAACAACGGTTCAATAGTCTTATCGTAGAAAATTACTTTTTCTCGTCAACCACCTCACCCTCAACCGGTTCGTCCTTATCGGATTTTTTATCGTCCGATTTTGACTCGTCAGCTTTTTTGTCGTTAGCAGCTTGCTGATACATCTTTGCGCCGATCGGCATAATAGCATCATTCAGCGCTTTCAAAGCTGCCTCCAGCTCGTCTTTATCTTCCGATTCCTTATATTTTTCGGCTTCTTTTACGGCGTCTTCGATTGCTTTTTTGTCGTCGTCAGAGATTTTGTCTTTATACTCGTCCGGCATTTTTTTCGCCTGATAAATCGCGTTCTCAAGCTGATTCTTCGCGTCAATCGCTTCGCGCTTTTTCTTATCCTCGTCAGCGTGCAACTCGGCTTCTTTTTGCGCTTTTTCAATATCCTCCTTACTCATGTTGCCAGAGTTCTGAATAGTAATAGACTGCTCTTTGCCTGTACCTTTATCTTTCGCTGTTACATTCAAAATACCGTTCGCATCAATATTAAACGTTACCTCAATCTGTGGTACGCCGCGTGGCGCCGGTGCGATACCATCTAGAATAAAGCGCCCTAAGCTTTTATTATCGTTTGCAAATTCGCGTTCGCCCTGCAGAACATGGATTTCCACTTGCGGCTGGTTATCGCTTGCCGTCGAGAATACTTCCGACTTACTCGTTGGCACGGTGGTGTTGCGCTCAATCAGCTTCGTTGACACACCGCCCATCGTTTCGATACCAAGACTTAGCGGCGTCACGTCAAGCAACAGCACATCTTTCACGTCGCCCGCTAGCACTCCGCCTTGAATCGCTGCTCCAACCGCCACAACCTCGTCCGGATTAACACCTTGCATCGGGTCTTTACTAAATAGTTTTTTCACTCGCTCAACAACTGCTGGCATGCGCGTCATGCCACCAACCATCACGATATTATTAATGTCTGATTTTGATAGCTTCGCATCTTTGAGCGCTTTTTCAACCGGACCATCCAAGCGGTCAAGCAGATCTTTCACTAAATCTTCCAACTTCGCCCGCGTCAAACTAAGTTCAAAGTGCTTTGGGCCGTCGGCGTCGGCGGTAATAAACGGAATGTTGACTTCATACTCCGTAGTCGACGACAACTCTTTCTTAGCTTTTTCTGCCTCATCCTTCAGGCGTTGCATCGCTGCGTTATCTTTACGTAGATCAATTCCCTCTTTGGATTTGAAATCGTCAAGGAAATAATTCACAATCGCGTTATCAAAGTCTTCGCCGCCGAGGTGCGTGTCGCCATTTGTGCTTTTTACTTCAAATACGCCGTCGCCCAGTTCTAGGACACTAACGTCAAACGTGCCGCCACCAAGGTCAAACACAACGATCGTTTCATCATTCTTACCTTTTTCCAAACCGTATGCCAAAGCCGCAGCTGTCGGCTCGTTGATAATACGCTTGACTTCCAAGCCGGCAATCTTGCCGGCGTCCTTCGTCGCCTGGCGCTGCGAATCATCAAAGTACGCTGGCACAGTGATAACCGCTTCGGTCACCTTTTCGCCAAGGAATGCCTCGGCGTCAGCTTTAATCTTGCTCAAGATCATCGCCGAAACTTCTTCTGGCGTGTATTCCTTGCCGCCCATCTCGACCGCTACGCCGCTGCCTTTTTTGACAATCTTGTACGGCATGATATCTAGGTCTTTTTGGACTTCTTTGTCGCTAAATTTACGACCAATCAGGCGCTTCACACCATAAATCGTGTTTTTTGCGTTCGTCACGCGCTGGCGCTGCGCTACCTGTCCAACAAGGCGCTCGCCTTTTTTATTAATAGCTACGACCGACGGTGTCGTTCGATTACCTTCTGCATTTGTGATAACCTCTGGTTTACCCGCCACTAAATACGCAAACGCGCTGTTGGTCGTGCCAAGGTCAATGCCGATAATTTTACCCATTTTATTCCCCTTTCGTTAAATTATTAGTAGGTCAAATTGTCTTACTGCTATTTTAGCACTCTTTGCTAGTGAGTGCCAACATATTTAGTATAGAAAATTAGCACTCTCATGTCAAGAGTGCTAATTCATGTCTTTGGATACTTCATCATTTCCGTACGACACACACCATCGCATGGCGGATTGGTACACCATTTAACGTGTAGCCAGCTTGCATTTCCTCAGCGATAACTTCGCTGTCACCTTCAGATTCTTCGTCAAATTGCACTGCCTGGTGCAATTCCGGATTAAACACCGTACCTGGCGCAGCGGCAATTTTTTTCACACCGAGCGCCTCCAGTTGTTTCGCGAGCTGCTTATCAATGCCCGCGATACCTTTTGCCCACGGATTATTTGCTAAGTCCGCCGGTACATTCGCCACTGCCCGCTCAATTGTATCTATTACTGCGAGAAGCTTCAAAATCGCCTTCGTCTCACCCGCCTGGCGCGCCGCTTGTTTTTCGCTCTCCATGCGTTTGCGGTAATTTTCAAAATCCGCCCGTGTACGCTGCAAATCCTGCGTCAGTTCACCGATTAATTGCTCATACTCTTCTGCTTTTTTTTGCTTCGTCATTTATAAAACCTCCTCTAACATCGTTCCGGCGCGCCGGACCAATTCCATCGTACGGCGATAGTGCTGGCGCGTCGGACCAATAATACCAATATAGCTACGATCGCTGAATGGCGAGCGGAATCGGCTAATAATAAGCGTTGCACCGCTTGATTTGCCGATCGGATTTTCGCTGCCAATAAAGACATTGAGAGGCTCGTTTGGCTGCGCTTCACTCAACCATGGCTCAATATTATCAATCAATGTCGCAACGGCGCGCACATGGTCGCCTTCGCGAAACTCCGGGTGGCTAAACAAATTTGCGATACCGTTCATATATAGCTCACTGCCAATCGTCGCAAATCCAAAATTTCCCGTCAAGTCCACCAGGCTATCAACCGCTGAACGAATTGCTCGATCGGCCTTGTTGATATGCGAACTGACATGAGCCTCAATCGCTCGCGCACTGCGGTCAATGCCGCTCGGCAACTCCGTCATCGTTGCTTCGGTGATACCATTTACATAAAACCGATAGCCCTTGTCGGTCGGAATACGCCCCGCGCTCGTATGTGGCGCTTCAATAAATCCCATATCTTCAAGTTTCGCCATTTCGCTGCGAATCGTCGCACTGCTCACGCCAAAAAGCTTCGCTAGCGTAACGCTGCCTACGGGCGCCGCAATCTCGGCGTATTGTTCAATAATCGCTGCTAAAATCGCTTGTTGGCGGTCGGTCATGGCTATATTGTAACGCATATTTAGCACTCATGCAAGGCGAGTGCTAAATCGTCGGCACTACACAACCATCACAACAAGCCCTATCCGCGGCGCGGCTGCGCCAACCCTTGCAATTCCTCAAGCAGATCCCGCGCCACTAGCCGCGCTTCATCGTCTTTGCGATTATATGCATCCGGTTTTCGCGCGATATCACCTGCGATACGCACCGTTTCGTCCAAATTGTCGTTAATAATAAAGTGATAGTACGGCACTTCCAAAGCATGCGTTAGCTCTTTGATGGCGCTTGCAAAACGTTTCGGCCATTCGGCTTCAAATTCCTCAACGCTCGCATAACGCGTCTGCAATCGGCGGCGCCACTCGTCGTAGTTCGGCGGCAATAAAAAAATCGCAACAACTGTCTGCGACAGGTTCTTATACTCGTCCACACCCTGCACATCGATGTCGGTCACGGTGATTTTGCCCGCCTCGGCGATCGCTTGAATTTCCTTCGCGCCGGTGCCATAAACCGTGCCGTGCACAAATTTCGCCTCGATAAATTCGTGGTTTTCTAGCATCTTCACCGCCATCGCCTCATCAATAAAATGATAATCAACGCCCGGCGTTTCCATCACGCCAGCGTTTTGCCGCGGCTGCCGCGTAGTATAGGACACGATGTCAGCAAACTCCGCATCCTCGAGCAAACGGCGCTTAAGCGTGTCCTTACCGGCACCAGAAATACCGACCAGCAGCACGATTTTGGTACGCCTGACAACATCAATCGCCGCTTGGTTCGGTTGGTAATTTTTGATCAGATTTTTTAGGTTATTTTCAAGCATACTTAATTATAACACCCGGCAGACGCGATGAAAAATTTCGCCCTACATTAACCCCGCAGCCGCAACATCCTCGCGCGCCCGAGCTCACTCAATACCCATCAAAAAACTAAAAATCACGCTAATATACAACTCATACGCCAGCGACTGGTTGCCGCCATCAATTTTCGAAAAATTATGATTTGCGCCGGGGACTATCTTTTTGACAGCAAGCCTCGCCGAGCTGTACGCCGCCAGCAATTCGTCCTGCGACGCAAGCGGCACGACCGCGTCCTTTTCGCCCTGAAGCAGCAGCACATCGCCCGTAAAAGTCGCCGCCGCGCTGGTGACGTAACACTTGGATGGATAGGTCGAAAGAATCGGTTTCGTCGCCGAACTAGAGCCGGTGCCCGAACCGCACAAGACAATTTTCTCGACGTGTGAGAAAACCTCGCGCAGCGTGCTCGCCATAGTGCCGCCCATAGAATTCGCCACGATTTGATAACGCTTTTGCCGCGCGCCAAAAACTTCCGGCGCGCGCTCATTTAAAACGCGAAACATATCCAAAATATCGCGGCGCTCCTCGTCGAAAGTTTTCTCGCAAAAAGCCTTCTTTTCATCGCCCGATTTATAAATTTTCCAATCCCGCGACGAATTAAGATAAGCCACATTCGCTACGCCCAAACGGCGAATTTTCTCGCCCAAAATGTACGACTTCGAGCCCCTATCGCCCGCCGTGCCGTAAAGACCGTGAATGAACACGACCGTCAAATCCGTCTCAATTACACTCTTCGCAAACTTAATGATGCTGTGATTTTTACGATAATTTCCTGGGGTGTGAAGTTTAGTCATTTCTCCGTAATTCCTAAACAGTGACGGACTTATGTTTCATAAAAGCCTATCCAACACAGCCTCCCAATCAGGAAAATCCTGGCTGCCGAACAATATATGCTCGCCCTCGAAATCGCCCGCGCCGTTTGCTGTGCGGTCGTCAATCAGAATGTCGCCGCGGCTCAAGTGCTTAGCTGACGAAAAGATGACTTTTTTATAAAACAAGCTGTCTTTTTCGCCGCCAAAATACTTTTTCACCCACGCCAACTTATCACCCAGCGCCGTCGGATTTTCCCACGGCGACGACGATAAAATGTAAAGGTCGTATTTTTGCCGCAGTCTCTCAATAGCCTCAATCGCGCCCGGCATCGGATCCATCAGCGCGAAAATCCCGGGGATATCATCCGGTCGCCCGTCGTATTCGCGCAAAATTTCCAGCTCAACCCTATCAAACGCCGACACAAAATCCACCAGCGTCCCGTCCATGTCGATGTAGAGAATCGGCTTCTTTTCGTTATTTTTCAACATACCGCCACTAATTATAACAGACCTCCAAACAGCACATAAGCAGGTCGCCCGAAAGCACTAAAACTACAAACTCTCGTAATACTCTCTCAGCATTTGCGCCATCAAACGCTGCCGCTGCCGCAGAAAATCAGCATAATCATCTGCGTCTGCCTCGATCAACATTTGCGGAATTGCGTTATCGTTAAAGTTATCTACGAGCTCCTTTTCGCTCGCAATATCGCTGTGATGATTATTGTCTCCGCTCAAAATATTACTCAAATATTTATTCGGAGCAGCGTCGCTAACCGAAACATTGATGTCATTTTTCAAATGGACAAAGTTGGCGATTCGGTTATATTTTGTCTTGTCATAGCCGTTTTTCACCAAATAATTTTTCGGGAAAATATGATGAATTTCGCCTGTCGCTAAATCGCGCGCTAGGTTGCTTTTTGACAAAAAGCTTTGTTTGAGCAACTTATTCTGTGCCGCCACGAACATATGCCAAAACGGATTATTGACCGTTGGCTTATCAAATTCATCAACCAAAGTTGAATTCCAAAAAGCATCCGAAAGTTCCTGCTCTTCGAGCGTGGCGATAAATTTCGTAATATCGCCCGGCTGATTGATGCGCTTAATATCTTGCTCGAACCGCGTCTCAAAGCTGCCAGAATGGCGACCGGTCATCAACGAAATCGCCAGCAAACGCCGCACCGACGAATTAACCATAGCATGATTTTCGCCAACATCCAGCAGCCGCAAATACATTGCGTACGCATAATTTACAGCGTTACGCGCGATCAACATGCCAGGCTCATCATAGCCACTCCCCCGCAAAACATTTTGCACAAAATGCTTGAACTTATTTTCGTTCGTAAATTGGTACAGTCCTTTTTCTAATTTTTTGAACGATTCATCGGCAATCTCTTTTTCGTTTTGGCGGGTTTCAAAATTACGCCCAGAAAGCAGCGCTACGATATCGCCCAATTTACCGCGCGCAAATTGCGTCAAGCCGATGACGCGGATGATGTCGTTGTAAGTCGGATCATACAAATCGTCCGTCTCGTTCTTGAGCCACGAGATTTTCGCAAAATAATCCGTCGCGGCAAAATGCGTATCGTTCTCTGCAATAGTTTCAAACTGCTCCGGCGCGGCCGATAAGTGCGCAAAGTAATCGATGAATTTACGCAGCTTCATACCCATTTCATCGCCCGGCTCTTTTTCGTAAACAGCAATTCTACTCATCGCAAAATCCGCGTTGCTCAAATTTACGCCGCTAGCATTGATGCGTACAAAAATTTCATTAACGATATTGATGTCAAGCGCCGGACTTAATTGAATTTCGCCAATTTGTTTATTTTTAATTTGAATAAGGCGATTCAAGCGCGAGTTAATTTCCTGGCGCGTCGTGTTTGGATTTTTGGCAACATATTCATCGACAAACGTTAGCGTATCATAGCCATTCACCATAACTTCGGCGATATCGCCAATCCATTCTTTGCCGCGCTCCGTCGAACTTGTGCGCGTACGAAATTCCTCTGTAATCGGATTGAACGAAATAGCGATGCGGCGTTTTTTATAATTTTTATCAATCACATTCAAGCCGCTTATCGCCGCTCGCAACGCAGTGATTCGCTGCTGCCCATCGATCAAAATCCGCTTACCCTGCGAAGTAGAACCATCCTTCAGCCTCACATCTGGATTCTGCCAGGTTATTATATAGCCAACCGGATAGCCTTGGTAAAGCGAATCCATCAAATCGCGCACTTGGCTGCTAGTCCAAACAAACGGGCGCTGAATTTCCGGGATAGCAATCGCCCCGCTCTCCACCCAAGCCAAAATCGTGCTAATCGGTGTTTGATTTAGAGAAAATTTCGTTTCTTCCATGGGGTTTATTATACTACGCGCGGTAGTTTATGTCTCAGAAATTAAGATGTGTTTGATTTTTATGGTGTACATTTGGTGCGGCTTTAATCCCGCTTCAACATCACCGTAAACGCTTCACTCGGAATGTCAACCTTACCGAAGCGTTTCATGCGTTTTTTACCACGAGCTTGCTTGGCAAGGAGTTTCTTTTTACGGCTGACGTCGCCGCCGTAGAGGTAGCCGGTGACATCTTTGCGGTAAGCGCCGATGTTTTCGCGGGCGATAAACTTGCCGCCGATTGCTGCCTGCAATGCCACTTCAAAACTCTGGCGCGGCACCACGTCTTTGAGTTTCTTGACAATTTCCCGACCCAAGCCTGGCGCTTCTGAGCGGTGACACATCACACTTAGCGCATCAATCATCTCGCCTGCCACATAAAAATCCACGCGCACCAAATCTTCTGGCTGATAGCCCGCCAGCTCATAGTTAAACGAACCATACCCGCTGGTCACTGACTTCAATTGGTCATAAAAATCCGTCAGCAGATTTGCCAGCGGCGCCGTAAAGGAAATCAGCGCCCGCTCGTCGATGTAGCTGAGGTTTTTCTGCCGGCCGCGCTTGGCGACAATCAGCTGAATCACCGCACCGATGTAGTCTTGCGGCACCACGATTTCACCATCGATCCACGGCTCGCGCACTTCGCTAATTTTTGCCACGTCCGGTAGCTCGGATGCACTCTTAATATCGATTTCTTCGCCATTGGTCAAGGTTACCTGATAGTCAGTAGATGGATTAGTAACGACTAGATCGAGATCATACTCTCGCTCCAACCGCTCACGAACAATATCCATATGGAGTAGCCCAAGAAAACCGATCCGCACACCATAGCCCAGCACTGGCGAATTTTCTGGTTCAAACTGCAACGCTGAATCGCTGAGACTCAGCTTTTCAATAGCCTCTTTCAGATCATTATAATCCTCATTGCTCACCGGAAAAAAGCCCGCATAGACGAAGGGCTTGACTTCTTTGTAGCCGGGGAGGGGCTGGACTATTATTTGCGACATATTAGTAAAGTGTATTATAACATTTTTGTCCGAAGACTTCACAAAAACCACGCTAATTGACGTACCGCTCAATACGCTCAGCTCGCAGAGTTAGCACCTCAGTCAAGCCTTGCAAATATGCCGTATACTGCTCAACAGTCTGAGGCAACGGTGACGATTGGAAATCATCAAAATCTGTTAGTATGTTAACTTGGTATTTATCGTCAACAAAATCTTGCAACAAGAAAAAATCGACATAACCCTGAAAATCACCAAACCACTCAAAAAAGTCACCATAACGATCAAAAACATCAGCCAGCGGACTGTCTTCACCCCGATACCAACGGACAATACATTCTAACGTCAGGTCAAACCGATCGCCAATTTTACGGTGCCAACCTCTCGCACGATTGATGGTTTGTGTGCCACCGCGTAGCTCACTGGGAAAAATAATTTCTGAACCGATGCGCCAATCAACATTGTCTATTGCCGTCAAAACATCTTGTAATGTCTGCTCAACAATCAACTTATTACGCTTCCAAGCTTCAAAGGTAGCTACTATATTATCACTTGAAACAGGAATCTGGCGCCGACCATCACTAGCTATCAAATACGATCCCTGGTCTAGCATAGTCAGTTGACGACCATCAGGCAGTGGTTTAGTCCACAACTCAGCGTGATAGCGTTTTAATGTCGGACTGTGCTGATCTGGATCTTTATTGTTAGCGTCTTGACGACAATCAAACCAAACATCAATCATCGCTAGCCTATGTACTTCTTCAGTGTCACCGTATCACCCACCCGCGCTTCACGCGTAGTCTTCAGGTTGGTAACGATGTAGCCAATTTCACCGGTACCGAGCGACGGGTCGGGGATCATACCGGGGCTGAGATGACCAACTTCCAGCGCCAAGCCATTCGCGCCAGTTGCCATCATATGAATCGCTTCGCTTTTTTTGATCTGCCCGTCAACCACTCGGACATACAAAATCACCCCGCGGTAATCATCATAATAACTATCGAAAATCAACGCGCGCGTCTTATCATGCATGTTGCCTGTCGGCGCTGGAACCCGTTTAACGATCGCCGCAAGAACCTGGTCAACGTTATTTCCCGTCTTCGCCGAAATCTGAATTATCTCATCTTCGCGGCAGCCGAGCAGATTGATCACTTGCCGAGATACGCGCGGCACGTCGGCAGCCGGTAAATCAACTTTATTGAGCACGGGAATAATCGCCAAATCCTGTTCCATCGCCAAATATACATTTGCAAGCGTTTGCGCTTGAATCCCCTGGCTAGCGTCAACCACTAGTACCGCACCTTCGCATGCCTGCAAACTACGCGACACCTCATAGCTAAAATCAACGTGACCCGGGGTATCAATAAGATTAAGATCATACATACCGCCCATACAATCTAAATTTGTTTGAGCGGTCCTGTTCCGCTCCGAGCTGTGTGAAATATCAGATTGCTCCAGCTGATACTCATATTTCATCCGCACCGGCGCCAGCTTTATGGTAATCCCTTTCTCGCGCTCTAGTTCCATGCTATCCAGCAGTTGCGATTTCATCTCGCGCTTCGCTACCGTCCCCGTCATCTCCATCATGCGGTCGGCGAGCGTCGATTTGCCATGGTCAATGTGCGCAATAATACAAAAATTACGAATGCGGTCTAACTTCACCGGCGCAATCTCCCAAAGAAGAGTTTATATAGCCGCCCAAGCACCGGATCGGCTTCGCGCAGTTTAAGTAGCACACTCAACTCAACATACACGCAAAAACTCACAAGCACGATCATCGAAAACTTCGGGAAGGTCGACATAAAGCTCATGTCGCTGCTCTGCAGCTGCAGCAGTTGCGTCGTCGCATACGTAATCGCGCCCATGCCAGCGCTTGCCAAAACCATCTTTACCGCTGCCTGTATAAAATCACGCGTAAAAATTCCCGGCATACGACGGCACAAAATTACAAATAAAACGATCACCTCGACGACTGCGACAATTGATTGCGCCCATGCCAGCCCGAACACGCCCCAACCAAACGCAAACGTAAAGATTACTGCGAGAATAATATTCAATGTAATCGTCCCGACTGAAATATACAGCGGCGTTTTCGTATCCTGCTGCGCGTAGAACGAGCGCGCCATGATATGGTAAATCGTACGAAACAAAATAGAAATAACAAGCGCGCCTAGAATATTCGCGATCAATAAGTCGCCGCCGTTCTTCACAAACGCCACGACATAACCGCGCGCAAAATACGTAATCACCGCAATCGGCAGCGCCAGCCACAGAATCCAGCGCATCACTGAACGTAGTTCCTTTTTGAACAAGTCCGGGCGCCCCTCTGCTAGCCGCTCGGTCATGCGCGGAAATGCCGCATTGCTAATCGCCACGCCGACCAGATTCACCGGCATCAAGCTCAAACTTGACGCCTGCTGGTATGCGCGCGTCACCCCTTGCGCCATGCGCGATGCTAAGTTTATCTCAACGATACTATTAAAATAATCAATCCCCTGGTCAAGCGAACGCGGCGGCAGCAGCCGCAATACGCGCCGGAATCCCTTATTTTTCCACGATATTTTCCAGCGATAGTCAAAGTCTGTACCGATCAATCCAAGCGAGCTCACAACAAGCTGTAAAATTGCGCCAAGCACCACGCCAAGCGCCACACCCATGATGCCGCCCTCAAACACCTGCCAGCCAAAAATATTGATACCGCCCGTGAACCAGCGCGCGCCGACCACAATACCAATATTGTATATCGTCGGCGCAAGCGCCAAAAAGGTAAACCGCCCAATTGCCTGCTGCATGCTTGACAGCACTGTCGCAACTGCAAACAAAAACGGATTCACTGCAATCACGCGCATCATGCTTACCGCCAAGCTGCGCCCTTGTTCGTCAAATCCCGGACCAACAACGTAGCGCACGAGCGGATCGGCGAATATAATAATCAGCACGCTTGTCACAAGCGTAATGAGCGCCAAAAAATTCACTAAGCTTGAACTCAATTCCCATGCCGACTTTTTATTGCCAGTTGCTAAACGCTGATTAAACACCGGAATAAACGACACGCTGAGCGCACCCGACACTAAAATGAAAAACATGAAATCGGGAATCGTAAACGCCGCTACATACGCATCGGCGCCTACTTTATAAGTGTCGTAATACATGCCGTTGATCAAGCGCTCGCGATATATGCCGAGCAAGCTTGAAAGCAGCGTTGAGCCAGACAACAGTGCGGCCGCCCACTGTACCGACAATTTGCTGTTGGCGCGCGCGACGACCGACCTGACTCGACCTTTCCCCCTCATGGCCGCTACTTGTGAAGCGCCGCCTCCTTCGGCAGCACTGCTTTCGCCATATATTTCGACGCTGCGTCCTCTTCAAGCGTTTCGTGCTCAAGCAGCGCGTCCTTCAGCTTTTCAAGAACCGGTATATTATGCGAGATCACCAGCTCGGCACGCCGCGCCGCCTCGGTGATAAGCGCCTCGACCTCCTTATCAATTTCGGTCGCCGTCGCGTCGCTGTACGGACGTTCGCGCGTCATCTTATCAAACATCAGCCCGCCGTTATCCTCATGGAAAACTTGATTACGGAGCTTGCTGCCCATACCTTGCTCAATGATCATATCGCGCGCAATCTGTGTCGCACTGCGCAGGTCGCTGCCCGCACCCGTTGTCACGCCATCGTCGCCATATTTCAGCTTCTCGGCGATACGTCCGCCCATAGCACGAGCTAGAATGTCTTTGTATTCATACACACTTGTATAGCTTTTGTCTTCCGGCGGCAAAAACCACGTCACGCCGCCTGTACCGCCGCGCGGAATAATTGTAATTTTGTGCACCGGATCGCTATCCGGCAGCACGTGGCCGACGATTGCATGCCCCGCTTCGTGATATGCCGTTAACTCCTTTTCATGATCGTTCATTACCTTAGCTTTACGCTCCGGACCGATTGCAACCTTCTCAAACGCCTCAGTTAAGTCATCATTCGTAATCACTTTCGAATCGCGCCGCGCTGCAATGATTGCCGCTTCGTTTGCCATATTTGCTAAATCTGCACCGCTTGAACCAGCAGTTTTTGCCGCTAATTTATCCAAATCAACCGAATCGTCCGTCGGCTTATTTTTGAAATGAACTTTCAAAATCGCTTCGCGGTCTTTGCGCTCCGGCAAGCTAATCGTCACGTGGCGGTCGAAACGCCCGGGGCGGAGCAAGGCGGGATCAAGCACGTCAGCGCGGTTTGTCGCTGCGATAATAATCACATTTGTATCCGAATCAAACCCATCCATCTCGACGAGAATCTGATTCAACGTCTGCTCGCGCTCATCATGACCGCCGCCCATGCCACTACCGCGTTTACGCCCTACCGCATCAATTTCGTCTATAAAAATAATCGCCGGCGAATTCTTTTTCGCTTTTTGAAATAGATCGCGTACACGACTCGCGCCGACGCCCACAAACATCTCGACAAATTCTGACCCGGAAATACTGAAAAACGGTACGTTCGCTTCGCCCGCCACCGCGCGCGCCAGCATTGTCTTACCTGTGCCCGGACTACCGACCAGCAGCACGCCTTTCGGGATTTTTGCACCCAATCCTTGGTATTTTTTCGGATGCTTCAAAAAGTCAACCACCTCTTCTAGATCTTGCTTAGCATTATCATTACCAGCAATGTCTTCAAATTTGATCCGCTCTTTGTCAAGCCCGTACAATTTCGCTTTACTCTTGCCGAAACTCATCGCTTGACTGTTTTGCCCCTGCGCCTGGCGCATCATAAACATAAACAGTATCCCGATCAGTACCACTGGTATCACAAACGTCAAGATATTCCACATTATAGTGTTGTCGCTCGGCGCGCTATCAGAAATTACCGCCCTACCTTTGTTGTTCAGCGTACCTTCGCGCAACAGCGTTCCGACGCCGCCGTTAATATACGATGCTTGCGTCGGCTTATCTTGATCTTTAACAGTAATTTTCAGATCATTGCCGCGGCCTTCAATCTTTGCTAATTTACCCTCGTTCGCATCTTTAATCACCTGCGATATCGGTACGTCTTTCAGCGGCTGGTGCGGCGAAAAGAACGCCCACATTGCCAGCGCCGCCAGAATAACGATCGCCCAAAACAAACTGAGCCTAATAGTATTTGAAACGCTTGTCGTACGCTTCGGTTTTTTCGTCGGCATAAAACCCTCATCCTTTCGGTTAACAATCAGAAAAACTCTTTTCACTATATCATTTTTGATAGGCTTTTACTATGCTCGGACGGCAAATGCCTATCATCACGTATAGCTATAAACGAACGGGCGCGTTACGCTTGCCGCCCAATCGTGAACCCTTTTTTCGTCATCGTTAGATATACGCCATCCGCCACCTGGTGGACTGCGCCAATACGCAGCGTCTGAATCGCTGCAAGCGCCCGCGCAGCATGCGGGCGCGCCACCAGTACGCCCGTTTCCCGCTCAATGACGATCCGTACCATCTCTTCGGCGATAGCGCGCGGAATTTGCGTCAAAAAATAACGCGCCTGCCGCGTATTCGGCAATAGGGAAGCCGTTTCGGCAATCATTTTATGCTTTATGGCAATCTGTTTGTTGCGCAGCTGTACGATACGCGCCTGGTCGTCATTTGATAACAATTTTGATATTTTGCGACGTAAGCGATTCCGCAAATAACTATCTTCTTGATTACTCTCATCTTCAACCCATTCCAAGCGATACCGGCATGCGTACGCGTAAATTTCCCGCTTCGTCATAGATAGCAGCGGGCGATACAGCCCCGGACGATCCATCACCGCCAGCCCGCGCCAGCCCGTACCGCGCGTCAGATTCACTGCCACCGACTCCACCACGTCTTCTTGATGGTGCGCAAGCCAAATATCAGCCTGGAAATCCCGCGCCGCAGCGTACAAAAAATCATATCGCGCCCGCCGCGCCGCGTCCTCGCCCGCACGCGCGCCCAGCTCCGCCCGCTGCGCCCGAAATACGCAGCCGTATTGTGTCGCCAGCGCTGCCGCAAACCGCGCATCCGCTGCCGATTCCGGACGGATACCGTGGTCGAAATGCGCCACAATCAGCCGCGCTGCACCGTAGCGGCGGCGCGCCATATCAAGCATCACCACCGAATCAACGCCGCCGCTCACCGCTAAGATATGGTTACCGCTGCTTCTTGCTTTCACGTATCCAGTATAGCGCATAACAGCATCGCATTATTACTCGGCGTATGATAGCTGCCGCCGCAGTGTATTGCATTTTTATTAAAATATGGTATAATTTTATGCATGTCAGCACCAGAAAATCTCGCCTACCTCCCATGTTTATCCTGGCAATTACTTGACAAGGTTGATCTAGAAGAGAACGCTCGCAACTATGAAGCGCTCCAACAGTCAACAACCAGAAAAGAAGAGCGTGCCATCGGTAAAATTGAAGAGATGCTGCTAGACGGGCTTCCGCTCACACACTCGACAGAGCCCGAGAACCTAAATACTATTCAAAACAGCGCCATCAAGCCGGCAAAAGTCCTGCCGGAAGGGAAGGCAAACTCACTCACACGCTGCCTCTTGATGAGTCGCTAGGCTTAGATGAATATGCGTTCGCAAGCTGGGGCGATACGCACAGGCATTCTATATACGGGTCTTCTACGCTATTATTATGTACGGAAAAAATATTATTGTCAGACGAAACAATTGCCAGTCCATACGATATTACGCTTCACATTGGCGCGGGAACCAATTTTCCGTACACTGAATTAAATAAAACGGATACCGAACATTTAGAGGCATACTTGCAAACACTGGTTACGGGAGAGCGCTGGCTTGAGATAACGGCTCGAAAGGCGTTAGAAATCGCTCTGAAGGGAACCGTACCGGTCATATCTCATACAAAACTCAATACTGGAGAGATTAAACACAAGGGAGCAATTGATTCAGCTCATATACAGGGAGTGCTTTTGACCAAAGACGACTACCATGACGCTCAAAACGAAATGCTTCGCAACGGATTTATAGCAGGTCCTCTAAATTCTCTCACGAAACTATATGGATATATACCGGCGGAGTACGAAGCGAATTTGAAGAGGGCTAAAAAGATATGGCGCAAGGTCGTCGATCTAGCAGGACACTAGCAAAGTCATATTCGGATTGGTCGACTACACCCAGCGTCAAAGCTGCTAGAAATTCACGCGCACGTCTGGTATAATTATAGCGCTATGGCACTGTAGCTCAGTTGGTTAGAGCGTAGGACTCATAAGCCTAAGGTCACTGGTTCGATCCCAGTCAGTGCTACCAAGCTAATTTTTCGGCGGATTTTCCGCCAATTTTTTATTTATCTAAATAATCAACGATTTGTTGTATCGCCTGCTCATGACCGAGAACGTAGCCCTTTCGTTTTTCGGCAGAAAGCTCTCTAACTTCATGAAACATCAGGTTTAATTCCGGTACGAAAAATAACGCTCGAAATGGCAGCCCTGGTAGCAGCGAACTGCACCGCGGGCGTTCAAGAATAACGCCGCGATTCTCGCCGCTTATTATTGCTATATCATCATCAGGAGTCGAAACTGCAAAATACGTAACATACTTTGCCGAGCGATTATTCGCTCCACGCATCTTGTCAAGGCAATAAGCGATAATGGCTTCGTCGGTCATCTCGCTCCCGTTCCAACGGCGCGTGTAGACGCCCGGCTCTCCATTTAGGCATGATATCCGCATACCAGAATCATCGCCGACGACAATTAAATTTTTATCAGCTCCCCGCAGATGCCGCCGCGCGTTACGAACTTTCAAGCGCGCATTCTCTTCAAACGTCGCACCCGTTTCGTCGCAGTCGGGAATGTCGTAAGCAAGATCGCGAAATGATATTATCTCGTAACCAGTGCTGAACTTATTGAAAGTTTCTTCGAACTCAGCTAATTTTCCGAGATTTTTTGTGGCAAATAATATGCTGCGTTTTTCGCGTGCCATACAATCATTTTACATAAAATGCGTTAACGCTTACAGCTCAAAATCTTCAACCTCAAGCGCTTCATCGTGCGCCGCAACGAATGCGCGCAGCTCGGCAAGCGAACGCGAACGATTCCAGGTAGCGTCATTATTGGTAAAATTGTTAGCTAATTTGCCGGCGATGATTTTCATATTGCTGTTGCTTCTTTCTTTTTGTATTAGTATCAATATTTTTATAATATCATAAACTTACCATAAATGCAATAGTTTTACGAAAAAATCTTTACATATTTACACCGCTTACGCTATAATATTATGAGAGGATTTACGAAGACAAACATGGATACCCTAACCGCCCTCAGTGTCGTCGCGCTCGCTGCGCTTATTCACGCCAGTTTTCAGCTGGGCGTCAGTATTATTACGGCGCTTTCAAGCTATGCACGCGGACGAAAAGCGCCGAACAAAATGCTGCAGCGTCTAACCGGCGGGTTTTTAGGCGGTGTCATGACGATGACATTGCTAACTGTATCGCTCGCCGGCTGTATCGCAAGCGGCTTTTACCGCAGCATATCAACGCCGCAAGCATGGACGATTATTGCCATTCTGCTCGCAAGTATCGGCGTGTTTGTGTGGTTACTATACTACCGCCGCGGCGACGGCACGAGCTTATGGATCCCGCGCGGTTTTTCGCGGTTTTTACAGCAGCGCATAGCTCAAGCCTCACTGGCTACCGAAGCGTATAGCCTTGGGCTGGCAAGCGTCGCATCCGAGCTATTATTTATCGCAGCACCCGCCGCCGCGGCGGCAATCTCGCTTGCCGCATTACCACTCCAATGGCAGATCGCTGGCATTGCATTATATACAATCGTCGCGTCGCTCGGCACATTGCTCGTTGCTATTCTCATCGGCAGCGGACACTCGCTGAGTGGCATCCAGCGTTGGCGCGAACGCAATAAACGCTTTCTGCAGTTCGCCGCCGGCACGGGGCTCATCGTACTCGGATTCTACCTATACGCAAATCAAGTCGCTGACGTCACCGTAAAGGCGGCGGGTCTATGAACAGCCTCGCCGTTGACGTCGTCAAACGCCAGGGCAAGCGGCCGAACGAACCGTTTGATCCCGGCAAATTATATGCCAGCATTTACGCCGTTTGTATTAGTACCGGCAGTCCGGACGGACTCGCCCACGACGCCGCAACTACCATCTGCAGCACTGTCGCCGCCTGGTGTACGAATAAACCCGAAATTACCACCACCGACATACGCATACAGGCAGCGCTAGCGCTCAAGCCGCTCCACCCCGACGCAGCATATTTATACAAACACCACAAAACAATCATGTAGGAGGCTTTATGGCTAAAAAAAATCATTTCGATTATGACCTTATCGTTATCGGCAGCGGCGCGGGCGGATCAGCAGCGGCTACCATCGCAGCGCGCGCCAATAAGCGCGTTGCTATCATTGAAGAAGATACTTTCGGCGGCGACTCGCCAAACTGGAGCGACATACCGACAAAAGCCTTGCTGCACGCAGCGTATTTATACGACGAAGCGCGGCACGGCACAAAATTCGGGTTACGCTCCGGTACGCTGAGCTATAATTATCCGAGCTTGCGCGCTTGGAAAGATTTAGCGGTCAAGCGCACTGGCGCCGCTGGCAATCGTAAATTCTACGAGTCACATAATATCGATACGTACGCCGGGCACGCGCAATTTTTGTCGCCAAACGAAATCTCCATCAATCGCAAGCATATCAGCGCCGGACATTTTTTGATCGCGACCGGCTCGCGCTGGATCGCGCCGGACATTCCAGGGCTAACCGACATCTCGTATCTGACGCCGCGCACAATGCTTGAATCAATCCGCCCGCCGAAAAGTTTATACATTATCGGCGCAGATTCTATTGGCGTAGAGATCGCGCAGCTGATGGCGATTTTCGGTACGAAAGTGTACTTGGCAGAGATCGCGGCACGCATCTTGCCGAAAGAGGAAGAGGAGGTCGGCAGGCTGCTTGAACACTATCTGAAAGACCATAAGGGCGTCACCGCGCTCACGCAAACCCGCACCGTCGCCATCGTGAAAGACGGGCTTGGGTACCGCGTTAGCTTTTTGCGCGGCGGCGTCGAAAAAACGATTCGCGTTGAAGAAATTTTAGTAGCAGCAGGACGCGTGCCAAATGTTGACTTAGGTCTCGAAAACGCACACGTTGAGTATGACCCGACCGGCATAAAAACAAATGAATATTTACAAACGAGCGCTCGGCATATTTACGCTGCGGGCGATGTCGTCGGGCACGCCGAACACACGCACACTGCCCTGCTGGAGTCGCAAATCGCAGCGCATAATATGTTTAGCAAAAGCCAGCTCGCGCCAGACTATACCGCTACGCCGCGCGTCACATTCACGATGCCGAGCGTCGCATCGGTCGGGCTGACCGAGGACGACTGCATCAAGCGCGACCTGAAAGTCAATAAAGCTTTGGCGCCGCTCACCATCGTCGCGCGCGCTAATACCAGCGATTTCCGTGATGGATTCGCTAAAATTATTACCGATAAGAAAGGTGCTATCTTAGGCGCCACCGTCGTCGCGCCTGATGCGGGCGAAATCATCCACGAACTCGCTCTTGCTGTTCGACTCGGACTATCCGCGCGCGATATTGCCGACACGCAGCACGCATTTCTTAGCTGGAGCGAAGTCGTACGTGTCGCCGCGAGTAAATTAGTGCACTAGTTAGTTGGTCGCGGCATGCTCAAATTACGTACGATGAGTCGTGCGCGTTTTGCGTGCTGTGCAGCAAAAGCTCTAAACAAAAAAGGCCTTCCAAAACATGAAACGCCTTTTTTGGTAGCGGGGGCTGGATTTGAACCAGCGACCTGTTGGTTATGAGCCAACCGAGCTGACCAGGCTGCTCCACCCCGCGATACAGCCATCATTATACACGCCGACAGCTACTTTTGCAACCGCGAGGCGCTTTTGCCCGACAAAAAATTGATCCACTGCTGAAAATTAGACCCGGACGCGGGTTTTTCCGCCGGTGCCGCTGTTTTGAGTTTTTGATCTTGCTCGTCTTGCTGGTGGACGTGCTCACTGTTGGGCGGCAAAATTAATACTTTTTCGCCAGGACTTGCCAAACCTAATTTTGAACGTGCTTCTAAATCTTTGAATTCATCGCTGCGATAATAATTCTGTCGGTAGCGCAATGTTGCTACCTCAAGCTCTAACACGTCGCGCTCGCGCTGCCGCTCCTCGACGACTTTTTGCGCTTCAAAATTCGCCTGAATCGTCGACGCCGCGCCCCAAGCCCAGCTCAATACCACAAACACCGCTACGATCGTGACGCCCGTATTAAACGTCGCGTAACGATGCCATATATAACGCATGAATTGTTTCGAACGCATAAGCGATATCATGATTTTATTATAGCCGAACGGGGCAAAATCAGCTATAATAGCCTCAGGCGGGGGCGTAGCTCAGTGGTCAGAGCAGCGGGCTCATAACCTGTTGGTCGCTGGTTCAAGTCCAGCCGCCCCCACCACGGAATTATTTATTTTGCATAAGCATTCATCAATCACGTTCAAGATATGCGCCGCTAGCGCGCTCAGCGTGGTCAAAGCTTTCCCAGCGGCGTAAATTAGTAGTATCTGCAACTATGCATCGCCCTAGCCTACTCGCAGACTTTTGTTGTCGCACGGACACACTTTCACGTCGTACCTGCAGCGTTGTTATTTTTTGCGTTTCTTGTTCGCGGCGGGTGGTATCATCGTACAGTTTACGCCGCGCCGCAAGTACCGTAACATAACCGTCCGCTTCTGTGTGATACACGATCTTGCCTGTTCTCAAGTTCTTCGAAACGATTGATTCAGGGTTAATGCCCGCGCGCGCTGCGAGTGCTCGGTAGAGCACGTAGTTGCATTCACGCCACTGCGCAATAAGCGCACGTTTTCCTGCGCTATCGCGGCGTTTTGCATCAATTTTCGCTTTCAGAGTTTTTTCTTCAATCGCCATAGCGAGTAAATCCTCCCGTTCTCGCTGACGCTCGTGCGAGTTCGTTGAATCGACATTACCACCGCTCTGGCACGCCTCCAGCATGTCATCTATCCCCGGCAGAGGCTGGTCAAGCGATATTGACGGCATAAAATTCCCAGAAGATCTATAGTTGCCCATACGCCGTATTATAACATAATTACTACATTTTTACAATTATTTTGCGGGGTCTGAGACTGGCATAAAAGGCACCGCGCACTACCAAACAAAAAGCCCTTCGTCGGGGAACGAAGGGCAAGTTTGGCACCTGTTTGTTTCTATATGTAGCATATCGTGTTTCGAAAAAAAGCGCAAGCGCTTATTATTGTAATATTTGCGCCTCAAGATACGCGAGATTTTCCTCTAGATATTCCGTCTCCACCTTTGGGCGCTTCATGTCGATCGCAGTTTGTGCGCGATAGTTTGCAATGTCCACCATCACGCCATCGCCGCACGTATATTTCTCAATAGTTCTATCCCGATACAAGTTATTTAGCACCACGATCATATCGGCGGCATAGTGCAGCCACTCCTGAGAATTATCGCCGCGCGCCATTACATCGCGCCTAAGTTGACACGCTTCAAGTAAACTAACACTTATATCTTCACGAAAAGAATGTACGCACTCGCCATAGCGTTCAGTTAGCGCCGAAAATTCCAAAATTAATTCGTGAACTGCTTCAATCTCATCATACCGCGATACCCGATACAGTACATCAAGCAGCTTATAACCCCAAGAGATTATATAATCTTCAAGTACAGCGCTGCGAGCAGTGAACTTAATAATGTCAATGATATTATCGCTATACCGTGTCGCCATGCATTCTTCTCCTCTAGCTATGCCGCTCGGACTTATCTAATAAAATAGCCCCGCCCTTATCCCTAAAGCGAGGCTACTCTAAAACTATTCCTCTTATTCCGCTTTATTGGAATCGTCGTCTTTCTTCTTCGAGACAGTCAAAAAGCCGTTGCGCGGATTTTCTTTAACAAAACGGTCTTCTGGCAAGTCGCACGGCGTGCCTTTTTTATTCTTCGCTACCTTGGCAAAAAAGTAGATAATTTGGTGCTTGCCGCCGCGCAGAACGGATTCAGTCTTGTGCAAGTAATATGTAACGCCTTTCGAGTTCGTGTGCTGATACGCCATAAGTGATACCTCCTATTTAAGTGTCTGGTTACACCTGTTAGCTTAGCGTATACCGTATAGCCGTGTCAACACCTGCTACCTCTATAGCGCAAAATAAATTGAGCGATGTTAGAACGTGCTATAATCATAGAATATGAACACGATATGGCGGCGGATATTTTACCACACGACACAACGGGCAATAATGATGTGAAGTTGCGAGCAAAACTTGATGATACTGTAGCATTTTTTTACTGGCTCCAAGTGGTAGCACAGTGGGATAGATCATATGCACACAATGAGAAATTACTTGACTATTATCAACAGATGATAACGGCAGAAAATGAGCCGGTCTTAAATGCTATACGAGCAATTTTACACCAGCAAGCTAGTCCATACGGATTATTAGCGCAATTATATAGCGGAAATGCTCAAAGCCATGACGCACAAAAGATCATAAAGATTAGTGAACCACTACGCTCGCAGTTCGAATTTTTATGGAACGAGAATCAGGCGTTATTAGCGCAGTGGCAACATTACATAAACCAGTTTTCATGCCATAATGTTGAATACACGCTCAGAAGATTAGCAATATTTCTAGGGCTATCTGAGAATAATGTGCGTGATGTAAAAATATTTTTATTACCACCAAGTCTACGGCCGCTTGGTGCGGCTGGCCATGCTATTAGAAGTACTGATTTTATTTTACTGCGCCCGCCACGCAACTTAAGTAGAGCTACAAAACAAGGCACTATGGTGACAATTTTTCATGAGTACACGCACTTATTGGCGCACGCTTCGCAGTCGTTTGCAGATTCCGCCAAAGCATCGTACCAGACAAACATAGCACCTCGTAAAATAAGGCTGCCCGCAGGATACAATTGGCGTGCGGTATATAATGAATTATTTGCTTATGCAGTTGCGAGTCGTACTATCGGCGGTCTCTTGGGTCTAGAGTTACTTGGTGATGCGCACCCATCCTTTAATGAACTAGAAGTGTCTTTTAATAAATTACGCGCTAAAGGTCGCCCATCGCCTAATCAATATATTAATTGGGCAAGCTTACACATGGTACCGATATTACGACAGTATCTACAAGACAAAAGATTAATAGATAGAGAATTATTTGATGCAGTGATTGGGTTGACCGTCGATGAGGGTTGGAGCGGGCAAGTTCAGAATCAAATCAAGCGGTAATGGCGGCGAAGCAAAATTCGTAAAATGCCCATGCTAATCAACCGCACGATGATGATAAAAACCAAAAAACCGACCAGCAGCAAACTAAACCCAGCAAAATCGGGCGACCACAATGGCGATACGAATTCGTAGCGGTATAATTCGGTATTGGGCAGCTTCGGTTCGGCAAGCTTGTCTGACGTCGGATATTTTGCAAGCTCCGCCAAAACACACTGCATATA
Source organism: Candidatus Saccharimonadaceae bacterium ML1 (assembly GCA_030253535.1). Taxonomy (NCBI): domain Bacteria; phylum Candidatus Saccharimonadota; class Candidatus Saccharimonadia; order Saccharimonadales (SeqCode); family Saccharimonadaceae (SeqCode); genus Candidatus Southlakia; species Candidatus Southlakia epibionticum. The sequence goes on from CP124550.1 coordinate 712,380, forward strand.
TGCCGTCGACCAGCCAGAGTACTGCGGATGGCAAACGGCTTCGGCGCGCGCATTGGCGGTAGCGCCTTCCGATGAAGTATTTGACACCGCCTTAATCGCCGCTTGCGCGTCGCGATCATATTGATGCTGCAAATAAATTACACTGCTGCTTGCGTTCATGTGCGCAGTAGTGTATCGCTGTAATTCCGCCAGCCGCTCGGTGATTTGCTGCGTATCGCCTACTTTATCGGCGGCAGCGACAGCATTACGGCGCTGTACCATGCCCGTATTATTGAGACGCAGGAATGTTGCTGATAGAAACCCTGCCAGAATCAATAAAATCAATAGCTGCCACGTTTTGACGCGCTGCAATTTTTTGATGTCGCGCCGAATTGAGCGCTTGTCTGCCACTATCGCCCCACCTTCATACTCTATTAGTATACCATACCATAAGCGCCGAGCATGCTATACTAAAGATATGAATATCTACTTTTCGGGTATCGGTGGCGTCGGGCTGGGGCCGCTTGCAGAAATCGCACGTGACGCCGGTCATATTGTGCACGGAAGCGATGCGCAGGAAAGCCTCACGACGCGCGAATTGCAAGAGCGCGGTATTCCCGTGAGCACCGATCAAACGGGCGATTACTTAATGTACTGCCACCGGCAGCAATCAATCGACTGGTTTGTATACACCGCCGGCTTGCCGAACGACCATCCGGAGTTGCTCAAAGCACGCGAATTAGGATTGCACCTAGCGAAACGCGACGAGTTGATTAATTACATCATCGGCGAAAAAAGACTCAACCTCATTGCCATCGCCGGCACGCACGGCAAAACTACCACCACGGCGATGATGGTGTGGGTATTTCGCCAGCTGGATATACCGGTAAGCTTTTCGATCGGGGCGACGACATCATTTGCTCCTGCCGGACATTTTGATCCGAACTCACGCTACTTTGTGTATGAATGCGATGAGTTTGATTATAATTTTTTGCATTTCGAGCCTGACATTTCGATCATAACGTCGCTTGACTATGACCACCCGGACACCTACCCGACCGAAGGTGATTACCGCGCTGCGTTTGAGCGCTTTTTAACGCAGTCAAAGCAAACTGTCATGTGGCTGCGCGACACATTTTCCGGTTTGCAAACGCCGAAAAACACGTGGCTGCTCAAAGATAGCGAGGTTATGCCGCTTCGGCTAGCGGGCGCACACAACCGCGCCAACGCAACGCTCATTGCGAAAGCCTGCGAATATTTGAAACTCGGGCAGCAGCACGCCGTGCTGGCAGCGCTGTCAAGCTTCCCCGGCACCTCGCGCCGCTTTGAAAAGTTAGCAGATAATTTATACAGCGATTACGGACATCATCCGGTTGAGATTGCCGCCACGCTGCAGATGGCACGCGAGCTATCAGACCGTGTCGTGCTCGTTTATCAGCCGCATCAAAACGTCCGCCAACACGAAATCCGCGACCAATACGACGGCTGTATGGAGCTTGCCGAAGAGATCTACTGGCTGCCGACGTACCTAACGCGCGAAGATCCAAGGCTGCCAATATTAACGCCACAAGAATTAGCGAGCAATCTAACGAATCGTAATGCCGTCCATTATGCCGAACTTAACGACGAGTTGTGGCAGCATATTGAAGCAGCGCGGCGCGATGGCAAACTGGTACTGTGTATGGGCGCAGGTACGATTGATGGTTGGCTGCGAGAGCAGCTAGCAAAAGCGAATACGACGGAAAAATTTGATAACGCTAACGACGCGCCCACCGCATAAAGACGCTTATTTCAGCATAAAGTCAGCGGTTATCACCGCTACCCTGCAGTTGGTCGCGGCGCTGGCGGCTAGCGAGCTTTTCGTTATTGAGACGCGCGACCTCCTCAAGGTCTGAGCCAACGAGATGAGCGATAGCATTAACATACCAAAGAACGTCGCCAAGCTCTTTAACAATCGCCGTGCGATCACTATCAGAAATCCTACCCTGCTTGTCGCGCAAGATTTTCTTGAATTTTTCGAGTACTTCGCCCGATTCACCGCCCAAGCCCAACACTTGCGCCATCAATTTAGCGTCAACCTCGCCGTAAGCATGCTCGCCGAGCAATGTGCGAAGAGCTTGTCGCGAATAATCATCAATTGTCATAGCTCCTCCTTGCTAGTAAATTTCGCGGTGGTATCTGTTGTGTCGTAGCTCGTCGCCGGCACAGTCTCCCAAACGTCGCTTGGCAACAATTTTTCAAACACATAGGCGCAAAAATCTTGAATATTCGGATATGTTTGCGTCTCGTCGAGTGCTGCAACATCTGCTGCACTCATCCAACGAAAGTCGGTTGATTCACCCTCAGCAGGCGGCGCGCTCGGCTTTGATCGCGCGATAAAGAGGTAATCTAAATCAGTATGAAAATGCTCCGGCGTCACCGCATGCGTATTGCTCGCGAATGGCTGCGGATGAACCGTAATGTCACGTGCTGATTTCATACGCAATTTCGGCTGCATGATATCTAATTCAGTCAACCGATAACCCGTCTCCTCTTGAAGTTCGTGGCTAACCGCCGCCCACGGCGTTTCATCAAGCTCAACATGCCCGCCCGGCGGCATCAACTTACCAAGTTTGCGGTGCATATGCATCAACAACTGTGGCTGATTACCGTCCATACATATGATAAACATTGTCACGCTAGCATCGTGCTGATTTGGCTGCGTGTGAATATGTGGCATGATTTTTTTCTCCAGTTCATCTTTCAACTATCTTGCAGGCGCCTTCGCGCAGACAAAATTCGTTTTTCGCCCTTCGTCCAGCCAACGCTGCTCGTAGGTAGTTTTAATTTTATACTCATCATACAAATTTGATTCGTGCAGGTCAAACGACAGCTCCTGAATAAGCCACTGCGCCGCGACAAGTTGCTCTAGGCTCCAGCAGAAAAAGTCAAAGTTATCATGTTTAAGCAACAATTTACCATCAGAACATAACAGCTCGGCATATATACGCAGAAAATGCGGGTGCGTGAGCCGGCGTCCCGCCGAACGCTGGCGCGGAAACGGATCGGGGAACGTGAGCCAGATTGCGCGGAGCGATCGCGCAGCAACGAGTTCTACTAATTGATCTGCCCGCGCCCGCACGAAAAACACATTACTAAGCCCGCGCACCTCCGCCTGGCGCGCGCCTTTTTGCAGCCGATCGCCCTTAACATCAAGCGCAACAAATGTCTGCTCGGGATGGCGCGCTGCCAACTCCACGCTAAATAACCCCGTTCCCGCGCCGATTTCCAACACATCAACAGCACGCGGCGCCCACTCGCTGAACTCAAAGCAGAGCGGCGAGTTTGCGAATAGGGCGAAGCGGTATTTTTTACGCTTGCGAGTAATGATAAAGTCGTTCGGGTCAAGCAATTGGCTCATTGTGCAGGCGGGCTTTCTGGCGCGCTTGAGCTGGGATTAGCCGCGTTATTCGCACTTGTGTTAGCAAAAATTTGCAGCGAATCATCAGACAGCGCTTCTTCGCCGAAACTCGGCGCGTCGACAGTACGTTTGGCGTGGCGGTCGTACATCGCGTTAAATTGCGAGTATGCTTTGGTGTCGAGATTGCCTGTCGCCGAGAACTGCTCGTCCGACGTGTTGGCGGTAGCTTCTTTGCGCACCGACTGGTAGCCCGGACGACTCAAATCAACCTGCACTGCTCCGCTCGCGTTGTAAATGTGCAGCGAAATTCCCGTGAGCGTGCACGCCACCGCAATCACGCAGACGATCATGCTCGCGAAGCGGAATTTCCGGCGGCGGCTCTCGGCGACTTGGTTAAGATTAAGATGCGGCGCGACAGCTTCCTCCATCATTTTGCTCCCGCTTGTTTTTTGCCGTTTGCTTGGTAAATCGTATCAATTTGCGCGCGGTATTTTTTGATCAACTCGCTCATTTTCATCACGGTTTGACGGACTTCAGCACGGTACATACGCGCATACTCAATCATCTGGTAAAAGTCAACGGGGCGCTCCTGGCAGTCAATATCAATCGTTTTCGTAACACTCTCCTCGTAGCGCTGGTAGCTTGAGCGGAATGTCGCAAGCTCGCGACTAAACTCAACCGTCGTTTTCGCAGCCGCAACACCGTCAAGTTTATTAAGCGCGATACGGCTGTTCATCGGCGCCATCAGCTTATCTGAAATCGTCTCATACTCGCGCGCCAGGTTCACCCGTGTAAGCGTATCGTTTACATGCAGCCGCTGCAACGACGAACGAACCGACACGCAGTTCGCGCGGATCAGTGCAAGCTGCGTGCTGCTAAACACAATCGGTTGTGGGCCTTCGGCGTGCACAAGCGGACTCACCACCAGAGCAGCCGCCAACACTAACAGAACATATGCTCGCTTCATGTGCTTTTAATTATCGCGCACTTTAGTAAAATGGTCAAATTGCCGCAAGGCCAAAAGCTGCTTCATTATTCGCTTATCAATCCGTCGTTTTGGATGCTGCGCAGCGCCGCCGCAAAGCGCGGGTCGCCGCTTAGCTCGTGCGCCATCTGCGCGACCGATTGCCCATGCGTGTAGCGGCGAATGATCTCGCCGCGCATTTGACGGATACTGCCGCTAAGCGGCGGCTGCTTGACATAATGCCTGCTTTGGCTTAGCCTCCCATAACCTTGGCGCTTAAGTTCCGCGCCGTAGTCCATCAGCGCCCAAAACCATTCACGCGGCCGGGCGGTGTCTATTGTTTCGGTGACTTTTACGAGAACGTCGCGATCACTCACGCGCGTTTCATTAGCGAAAAAATGATGAAAATATACCGTACGAATATTCGTCTCGACGAACGACGTCGGGATTTCATAGACATAATTCAGGATAGCTGCAGCCGTATTCGCACCGACACCTGGTAGTTTCATAAGCTCAGCTTGCGTATGTGACGCGCCATTCGCAGCCACCGCTTGTGCTACTTGGTGCAAATACTTTGCCCTGCGATTGTAGCCCAGCCCCTGCCACGCCGCCAGCACGCGCGGCAAGTCTGTCGCCGCAAGCGAATCAATGGTCGGAAATGTTCGCGTAAACTCAGTAAATTTCGCAAGCACGCGCCCCACCTGGGTTTGTTGCAGCATAATCTCGCTGACAAGCACGTAGTAGAATGTCGGTCGCTCACGCCAAGGCATGGGACGGTAGAGTTGTTTCCCTTTTTGCCAGATCAATTGCTGAAATTGGGTCACATTCATTTTCCTAGTATAACGCATGAAACTGTATGACGTGACGGCTGATTGACGCCACTGGTCAAGATTCGCTATGATAGCCCTATACCACTGCCTCATTGAATGACTACCTCCTATCCACATGAGTTCGCCAATGAGAAAATGCATCGTAGATAGCATGCATTCCTTCAGCGCTGCATAAATGTGCTATAGTTTACTATATATGGAGGTAAAATCAAGAGAAGTGAAGGGCGTCGTCTTAGGAGGAGGACGAGGCACTCGACTAGCACCATTAACAGAGAGAACAAGTAAGCAACTTTTGCCTATTGGCGACAAGCCAATGGTAAGTAGAGTAATTGGTCAATTATCTCGTGCTGGCATCCGGGATATTCTTTTACTTATTGATCAGCGTCATGCATCACAATACCTAGATACCTTACGAGACGGCTCAGATTTGGGCGTTCAAAGCCTTAGTTATGTTTGGCAAAATCCTGACGGTAAGGGATTACCCACGGCTATAAACCAAGTCCGCAATCATGTCGGCGACAGCAAAATCGTCGTTGCATGCGGTGACGTACTATTTGATGATAGTTTAGAGAAACCAGTTGAGTATTTCTTGAACAAACAGCTTGGTGCACACGCTATCGGCGCCTTTATGCGTGATAGCGCCGGCTATAGTCCGCTAGTAACGCATGGTAATCACATCACAGAAATTCTTGATAAGGATAAGAACCGCCATACTCCCGCCATTGTCGATATCGGCACTTATATGTACCCGCCAGACGTCTTTAATAAGATAGATCAGCTAAAACCTTCCGAGCGTGGCGAAACGGAAATATGGGAGCTAAACAAAAAGTATGCTGCAAAAGGAACATACACCTACTCGCAAATTAATGGCTGGTGGATTGATGCTGGGAGTAGCCTGAGCTTATACGAGGAGGCAAATGACCACTATTCATAGACGAGTTCCTCTTCTAATTCTAGGCGCAGGAATGGCCGGGCTGGGTGCTGGAGTGCAAGCTCAGCGCTTAGGCATAGAAAGTCTCCTGTTGGAGGCAGAACCAGAAATTGGTGGCTTATGCCGTAGTTTGACCTCTATAACTGGTTGCTGTTTCGATTTTGGTCCAAAAATTTTAATTCTTGACGATTCTGACAATTCAAAGGATATCTTACGTTTTTTTGAATGGAAATTACAACAAATACCCCCTCCAAGAGAGTGTCTACCTGAAGGAGTTCGGGCTCGTCGGATTCCCTATTCAGCGCAATCTCATTGATTTACCAAAAGAAACTACCAAGCAAGTCCTTAGCCAAATCGAACTTAGCATGAAGCACAACGTGACTCCTGCAACCTACAAAGAATGGCTATTGGCACACTATGGTGAGTATCTCACAAATAACGTCCTCCTGCCCTACGAAGAGAAAAAATGGCAAATCAGTCTCGACAGGCTTGACTATACGTGGGCATTATCTCAACCTGCCAGTGTACCTATCACAGAGATAAAGCGTGGTGCAATACAAAAATTACCTCCGAAAAAGCATTACTACTACCCTCAACGTGGAGCCATAACAACCCTCACGAAAACTATTTCTCAGCAAGCTGGGAAGATACTCTTAAACCACAAGGTCGAATCAGTAAACGTTTCTCGAAAAACTGTTACGGCGAATGGTAAAATATTTCAATACGACACGCCTGTTTCTACTTTGCCCCTATACTATATGCTCGACATCACGCAAGGTGATGATAAAAAGCCAGAAGGCTATTGTTCTACACTAAAACAGCTTGACATACGGGTGTTTCATCTTGTTTTTGGCGGTAATCACAAGCTAGATGGTACAGCGATCTACTTTCCAGAAGATAGTTTCATATTCCGCAGAGTTTCAGTCTTGCAAAATTTATGTCCGGCACTAGCTCGTGACGGTTATACTCCTATTTCTGTCGAGGTATCACTTGGTGATAAAACTAAGGCTATGACACGATACAAAATGCAGCAACTAGTCGTCAATCAATTACGCCACATCGAACAATTCAAATCTCTCGGAGATCCTGTAGACATTACGATCCAAGACATCCAAAACGCTTATCCCTTGCCCCTCATCGGCCTCAACGAGACGGTCGACAAAGTTCACGAATTTTACCTCACAAAACGGATATATCCCTGCGGTCGCGGCGGCAACTATGATTATTGCAATAGCGACACAGCATACCGACAAGGCAAAGAAGCAGTTTTGTTAGCGTTTAATAATCAGCAAAGGAGTACCCTATGACCCAAGCCACTAACCCTCAATCGCCCCTCAAGCTATATAAATTTTGTCCGAAATGTGGCGGTGATTTCACGCACCGCGGTGGCAATCATTTGCAGTGCGAGGCGTGCGAATACAGCTATTTCGTCAATCAAGCGCCGACGGCTGGGCTAGTTATTTTTGATGAGGCGAGGCGGGTGATGCTCGCAAAGCGAAAATTCGCCCCATACAAAGGCACTTGGCAGTCGGTCGGCGGTTTCGTCGGCTTGGATGAGTCGCTGGAGGCGACGGCGATGCGCGAGGCCAAGGAGGAATTGGGCGTGACGGTGCGCATCGAAAATTTCCTCGGCAGCTTCCCCGAAGTTTACGAATTTGGCGGTGTGGCAGTACCGTTTTTGGCGATTTATTTTGCAGCAAGGATCGTTGATGGCACGCCACGACCAAGCGATGACGTAGCAGCGATTGGCTATTTTACGCGAGAAGAATTGACAGAGTTGGACATACCGTATCCAGGTTTACGCAAGATTTTGATGGATTATATGAAGCATCCGCAATAGTCAAGTTGTGAACTTATTACGTGAGACTGGCGATTATCATACATCTCCCGAAAACAGCTCGGCTGCATATCCTAGCTGACTAGCTGACGCCGTCTTGGTCTACAGCCCTAATTCCTTGAACTGCTCTGGCTCGATGCTGCTTGGCGAGTCCATCATGGCATCAATACCGTTGCCGTTTTTCGGAAAGGCCAGAACTTCGCGCACGTTCTGCTCCCCGAGTAGTTCCATCAATATCCGATCGACGCCGAAGGCACAACCCGCATGCGGCGGCGCACCGTACTTGAAAGCGTTGATCATAGCACCGAATTTCGCATCAACGTACATACGATCATAACCGAGCGCCGCAAAGGCTTTGTAGAGCACTGCCGGATTGTGATTGCGCACGCCGCCCGAGCAAATCTCATAGCCGTTCATCACCATGTCGAACTGGTCGGCAACTATTTCCAAGCGCTGCTGATCAGTTCTCGCCGCGTCTAATGCCGATCCGCCGCCGCGCGGCATGCTGAACGGATTGTGCCCAAAATCAAGCTTCTTGCGAGCGTCATCCCACTCGTAAAATGGAAAATCAACGATCCAGGCGAGCGCAACGACATTCGGATCTTTCAAACTAAAGTGCGCGGCAAATTCATTGCGCAACCGTCCAAGGACAGCGTTAACAGTGGTGCGGGTGTCAGCACCGAAGAAGATAGCATCGCCCGACTGTGCGCCAATCGCTTCAAGTATACTCATGATCTCCTCAGACGACAAAAACTTGAGGATCGGCGACTTCAGCCCGCTCATAATACTCACCGAATCAATAGATTTGAGGCTTGCGCTATCCGGCAGCTGCTCAACAGTAATATACGCCAGACCGCCCGCACCTTCGCTCTTCGCGATCGCAGTAAACGCATCAATCTGCTTGCGGCTCAAGTTCGCGCCGCCCGGCACGCAAATCGCTTTTATACACTCAGCATTCTTAAACACGCCAAATTCAGTCTTGCTGAACACGCCCGTCAGCTCAACCAACTCCATGCCGAAACGCAAATCCGGCTTGTCAGAACCGTAGCACTCCATCGCCTCCGTATACGGAATGCGCGGAATATCCTGGCTCAGCAGTTTTTTGCCGGCAAAATCGGTCGCCAGCTGCTTGATGAGCGGCTCGACTTCACGCCGAACTTCTTCGCCATCCTCGACAAAACTCATTTCGCAGTCCAGTTGATAAAATTCGCCGTACAAGCGGTCGGCTCGCGGATCTTCATCGCGAAAACAGGCCGCTAATTGATAATAGCGCGGCACGCCGCCGACCATTAGTAATTGTTTAAATTGCTGCGGCGCTTGCGGCAAAGCGTAAAACTTGCCTTCATGCAGGCGCGATGGAATCAAAAAATCGCGCGCGCCTTCAGGGCTAGAATTTGCCAAAATCGGCGTTTGTACTTCCAGAAATTCGCGTTCGTCCATGTACTGGTGAATGAGCCTGTACATCTCAGCTCGTTTTTTTAGCATCGTCTGAACTTTGCCGCGGCGCAAATCAAGAAAACGGTACTTCAAGCGCAGCTCTTCGCCGGCTTGGTTGCCATCAGCAAACGGTTGAATCGGTAATGTCTCCGCGCGATTCAAAATTCTCAGTTCGTCGACGACCAATTCGACGCCTCCTGTCGGAATTTTATCATTGCGCAATTGTTCGTCGCGTTCGCACACCATACCACTCGCAGAAATCACAAATTCATCGCGCAGCTCTTCCGCCAACGCAAATGCCTGCGGCTGGTCGGGATTAAACACTAATTGCAGCAACCCCGTATGATCACGCAAGTCAATAAAAATTAGCCCGCCATGGTCGCGCCGCGAATGCACCCAGCCGGCAACCGTCGCGCGTTCACCGATTGCTTGGGTAGAATTAAGAGTAAGCGTTCGTTTCATATCTCTGTTATTGTACGCGAAACGGGCATAAATTTCCAGCTGCCGCTATGTTCGTGGCATTTGCGCGCCAAGTACTGTACAATAAGCGTAAGAGATATGAGAATTTTGAATCACACCGTCGTGAAAATTTTGAAGCGCTACCGCATCGCGACCGACGAACAGCTGCAGCCATTGCTCGACGAAGCGGAGCGTTCGGGGCGCTCGCTGCAAGACGTCGTGCTTGACGCGAAATTAGTGTCCGAAACCGAACTCACTAAACTATTCGCCGATTACGCTGATATTCCGTACGTCGAAATCGACCCGCGCGACATTCCGAGCGAAGTGCTCAACCGGATTCCTGAGCGAATCGCGCGGCAATACAACGCCGTTATTTTCCAAGTTGATGAAGACGGTTTGGTGCATTTGGCGATGGACGACCCTGACGACGTGCAGGCGACCAATTTCATCGAAAAGCAAGTCGGCGGCAATATTCGCATTTATATCGCATCGCATGATAATATTCTGCAGTGTTTAGAAAATTACCGCGGCGACGTCAATCAAGAACTCAACGAAGTAATCGACGTCCAGCGTGAAGACGACGGCTCGGATCAGCAAGTATCCGAAGCTGATGTCGCCGAAGACTCGCCGATCGCTCAGACCGTTAATCTGCTGCTTGAATATGCTATTCGTTCGCAGGCATCAGACATTCACATCGAGCCGCGCGAAAATTTCGTGCAGGTACGCTATCGTATCGATGGCGTGTTAAAAGAAGTCAACCAACTGCCGCGCAACGTACTCGGCGCACTTGTTAGCCGCATAAAAATATTGTCTAACCTCAAAATTGATGAACGCCGCGTACCGCAGGATGGACGCTTTAAGATCAAAGTTGCCGGCAAACAGTACGCGCTGCGCGTCAGCACCCTGCCGATTGCCGACGGCGAAAAAGTCGTCATGCGCGTATTAGACGAATCAAACCAAGCAATTAGCCTAGAACAGCTCGGCTATTGGGGGCGCTCGCTCGCGATTATCAACAGCGCTATCGCCGAGCCAAACGGCATGATTCTCGTAACCGGTCCGACTGGCAGCGGCAAATCAACCAGCTTGTTCAGCGTACTAAATATGCTCAATACGCCTGATGTAAATATCTCAACGATAGAAGATCCGGTCGAGTACAAAATTCCCGGCGTCAACCAAACACAGACCAACGCTAAAGCGGGCATGACGTTCGCAAGCGGACTGCGCGCCCTGCTCCGCCAAGACCCTAACATCATCATGGTCGGCGAGATTCGCGACGGCGAAACAGCAAACCTCGGCGTACAAGCAGCACTTACCGGACACTTAGTATTTTCGACGCTTCACACCAACAACGCCGCAACCTGTCTGCCGCGCTTACTTGACATGGGAATTGAGCCGTTTTTAATCGCAAGCACCGTCAAAGCAGTTGTTGGGCAGCGGCTAGTACGGCGATTATGCATGAACTGCCGACAAGCATATGCGCCCGAGCAAAACGAGATTAACGAAATCGTGAAATTATTTAACCTCAAACCAGGACAAACGTTCGCCTACATTCACGAACTTGAGCTGCAAGCTATCCAGCAAAAAGTCGGCGGCGACACGCCGCTCGGCACAAGCGAACAAACCATCATGCAGCTGTGGCGCGCTAATCCTGAGGGCTGCGACGAGTGCGGACACACCGGATTCAAAGGGCGCGTCGGCATTTACGAAGTGCTTGATATGAGCCGCGAAATCCAAACGATGATTACAAAAAACGCGACAAGCGACGAGATTCAAGATCAAGCAATTAGCGAAGGTATGATTACAATGCAGGCAGACGGTTTAGTAAAAACATTGCGCGGCAATACAACGCTCGACGAAGTGCTGCGCGTCACGAGGGAGTCGTAAATGGCAAAATTTACGTATGTCGCCACCAACGCGCGAAATGCAAGCGTGCGCGGTTCAGTCGAAGCAACCGACCGCGCCGCAGCGATTGAGATATTGACGAAACAAGGCTTGTCGCCGCTTGATATTAGCCAGCAAAAAGAGGGCGCGGCGCGCGGATTTAGCGCATTCGGCGGCAAAAAAGTCAAAAATGACGACATTGTCATGTTCACGCGGCAGCTAAGCGCGATGATTTCCGCCGGCGTTCCATTGCTACGCGGCTTATCGTCGCAATATAAGCATACCGACAGCGAAGCGCTCAAAACGGTACTCGGCGGCGTTATCAAAGACGTCGAAAGCGGCGCGCCGCTCGCCGATGCGCTCGCGAAATACCCAGCAGTCTTTAACGACGTTTACGTCAACATGGTGCGCGCCGGCGAGGCGGGCGGTATTCTCGACGACATTTTGAAACGCCTTGCCTTGCAGCAAGAAAAAAATGCTAGCATGCGCAAGAAAATCAAAAGCGCTATGACATATCCGATTGTTCTGCTCGTCATTGCAATTACCGCGTTCCTGGGCATGATGATTTTCGTCATTCCGCAAATCGGTAAAATGATGCAGGATCTAGGCGGCCCCGACCAGCAGCTGCCAGCGATTACGCAAGTAATGCTTGCTATTAGCGACGTCATGGTGAAATACGGGCTGTTTATTCTGCCGGTTGTTGTTGCCGGGGTTGTGTTTTTACTGCGCTGGCTCAAAACACCGAAAGGCCGCCATATTTTTCATCGCGTCGTGCTAAAAATTCCTGCCGTCGGCGGCATCGTGAAAAAGGTCGCCGTCGCGCGGTTTGCGCGCACATTTTCAGCACTCATGGGGTCGGGTGCGGCCGTACTGGAAGCGCTTGAAGTCACGGCGCGCGCTGTCGGCAACGTCGTATACGAGGACATGCTGCGCGATGCCGCTAAACAAGTCGAGAACGGCAAACAATTATCAACCGTCATTGAAAAAAGCGACTTGTTCCCGCCGATTGTCGCACAAATGCTCTCCGTCGGCGAAGAAACCGGCCAGACCGACGTCGTACTCGTCAAAGTCGCTGATTTTTACGAAGAAGAAGTCGACGTCGCGATTGACGGCATCAGTTCAATCATTGAGCCGGTCATGATCGTTATTATGGGCGGCGTAATCGGACTTGTCGCCGTCAGCGTCATGGCGCCGATCGCCGGACTGGCATCAAGCGTAAAAAGTTAAAAAATCATACCGCTTATGTTATACTAATTCAAAAGAGCAGATAACCGAATATGCCACATTTATTTTATAAAAATAAACCGCTGATCGGTCTGGATGTGAGCCAGACTGGTATTAAAGTAATGTCGATCAACCAAAAACGGTCGCTTATTCAAGGCTACGGCTCGCTTGATCTTGATCCCGCCAAAACGCAAACGTCGCTAGACGACGAGAATGATAATTACCTGCTTGACAGCCTGCGTTCGCTGCTTGAGCAAAATATTGTCGGCACTGTATCGTCAGATCATGTCGTTGTCGGCATTCCAACGAGCCGTACGTTTTCGCGCGCTTTCAGCGTGCCGGCAAACGACGAATCGCATATCAAAGGCGCGGTGCAAGTCGAAGTTGAACGCTATATTCCGATGCCCGCCGATTCGCTTTACATTGATTACCAAATCGTCAAAAAAACCAAAGAGAAAATTATCGTCGTGCTCGCTGCCGCGCAGAAATCAGTCGTTGATAGCGTGCTAAAAACCGTACGCGACGCCGGGCTATTGCCGGTCGCAATTGAACCAAGCATCAACGCAACCGCACGCGTTCTCACTTCGACCGAAGAAGGACACTTGGCAACGCTCATCGTTGATATCGGCACGACCAGCACCGACATCGCCGTGCTTGACGAAGGCGCGATTCGTATCACCGGATCGGCAAGCGTTGGCGGCAACTCGTTCACGCTTGATATCTCGTCGAAGCTTGGCATTTCGCTCGAAAAAGCTCATCAGTACAAAGTCTTGAACGGTTTATCGTCCGGTCCGCAGCGCGAGAAAATCGAAACCGCGCTGACGCCCAGCCTCAAGAAAATCGCCAATGAAATGCGCAAGGTGATCCGCTACTATAGCGAGCGCCTCGTCGACGAGCGCACGATTGAGCAAATCGTCATCGTCGGCGGCGGCGCAAACGTACCTGGTATCGGCGATTTCTTCACAAACGAACTTGTCATGCCGGCGCGCGTCGCTAGCCCGTGGCAGAACTTCGATTTCGGTAATTTGCAAAAGCCGAACCGCCAGTTCCGCCCGCGCTACATCGCGGTCGCCGGACTTGCCAGCGTATCGCCCGCGGAGGTGTGGGGATGATCAATTTACTGCCGCCTAACGATCGCCGCCAGCTCGCAGCGGCGCGCACGAATACGCTGCTTGTGCGCTATGTTGTCGTTTTACCGATTTTAATCATCGCAATGATCGCCGAGATGGGCGCCGTGTACTTTTTCATGAACTCTATACAAACGAACAACCGCCGCGTCATCGCCGAGAACGAAACGCAAGCAGCACGCTACGCCGATGTCAAGAAGAAAGGCAGCGAGTACAAAAAGAACCTGCTCGTCGCAAAATCAATCCTTGATACGCAGTTTCCATACACCGCAGTCCTGACCGCTATCGCGCAGGCGCTGCCCGAAGGCGCGTCGATCGAGCAAATTGCTATTGATGCGCAAAAGCTCAACACGCCAAGCGAAATCAAAATGCGCGTACAATCGTATCAGCAGGCCGTCGACGTCAAAAATATTCTGCAAAAAATCAAAGTTAATTCAAAATTACTCTTTTCCGACGCGAAAATCCAAATTACAAACTACGGCGATTACTATGAAGCAACGTACAACGTCACGTTTTCAAAGGAGATTTTACCGTGAAATCGAAACAGCGTACTCTGACGCCGTCAATCGCGAGAGCTATTTTAGCGGGCGCATTGCTGCTAATGGCTGCCGCCGGAATCGGCATATTTATATTTGGCCAGCAACAATTGAGCGCCGTTGCCGAAGAAACGCGCAAGTCGACGGCCGACGCCGAATCGTCGTCAAACGAATTACAAGCCTTGACGACGCTCAAGAGCCGGCTCAAAGAACAGAATAAAGACGTTGAGCGCGCCGCAAAAATCGTTTCTATCACTAAAAATTATAGCTACCAGGATCAAGTCGTGCAGGATTTTGTCAACTATGCGAACGCGTCCGGCGTCGTTATCAAATCAATTGACTTTTCGGCGAACAATGCCAGTACGAGCGGTACGGCAAGCAGTTCAAGCAGCTCGACTAGCGCGGCAACAGCAGCCAAGGCACCGAACGGCACGAAATCAATCTCTGCAACAATCACGCTGAATACGCCTGTTGCATACGACAACCTGCGTGACTTCATCTATCGTATCGAAAAAAATTTGTTCCAGATGCAAATCAGCAATTTGACGCTATCGTCCAACAAAGGCACGGGCGGTGTCGTCGTCGACGCATTAACTGTAACCGCTTACGTGAGGTAATTGTATGGAAGTTTCTGTCGCATTCGCACTCGCCGCCAAAAAAATCGGGCAATTTATACACCGCTACCACGTGTTGTTGTTTGCTGTGCTCGCTATCGGCGGATTATCGTTTGCAACCTTTTCGCTTTATCAACTCATCTCTCAGCCCGCCGAAGAAGCTACACAGAGCACATCTGCCAGCTTCGACACGAAAACAGCTGCGCGCCTGCGCAAACTTCACTCGTCCGACCAGCCTGCCGCGCCAAACCTACCGCCAGGACGGACTAATCCGTTTTAGCCTTATGATTATCCTCGGATCAAACCTCAACCACGCACCCGTCGTCAGCATTCAGACGAGCGGCGAAGTTGCCCGCACGGAGCGCGCAATTATTGATCCGGCCGATCTGCGCGTACTTGCCTACTCTGTGACGGGCGCATTGCTACCGAAGACACCGCAGCTGATGCGTATTGCCGACGTGCGCGAGCTGAGCAGCATGGGATTTATTGTTGATTCAATTGATGAATTTATTGCGCCAGACGACGTCGTAAGTCTACAGAAGATTTACGATTTGCAATTTGACTTGCTCGGTATGCGCGTGATTGATCAACGACGGCATAAGCTCGGCAAAATCATCGACTTCACTATCGACACGAATACGTTTTTAGTGCAGCAGCTTACCGTCAAGCGGCCGCTGTTTCGCAGCCTAAACGACACGGAATTACTCGTGCACCGCTCGCAAATTATTGAGATCAACAACGACGAAATCGTCGTGCATAGCGAGACCAAAGTGCCCGAGCCCGAGCTGCACGAAGTGGTCGGCAGCTACGTTAATCCGTTCCGCAAGGCGCATCCCGCCAAACAGCCGATCAATGAGAAAGAATAAAAATTGTCAGGCTAAGAAGCTAAACGTCATTATTCTGCAGCGCTTGCTTGATGTCGTCGTAGCTGAAACCTTGCCGCGCCAAATACGCGATAAATTTTTGCTCGTCTGGGTAACGGCGGCGTTTTTTGGCGATAATTTTAGTGAGCTCCTGCAAATCACTGCGATCCGATTCGGCAAGGACGCGATCAATAAGTATGCGATCAACGCCTTTAGCAGCAAGCTCGCTTGATAACTTTCGCTTCGACGTACCTTTTATGATATTACGATTTTCAACCCACCAGCGCGCAAATTCTTCATCGTCGACATAACCTTTTTCGCGTAGCCGCACCAAAACGCGGTCAGCTACAGATCGATCGACGCCAGAGTGCTCTTTTATTTGCCCGGTACGCCGTGATTTGTAGCGCCGCGCCAGCGTTTTTCGCTGTAGATAATCACGCACTTCGTGCACCGAATGCGGTCTGGCGAGGCAATACTCAAGCGTGCGCGCATACAATTTACCGAACTGGCTTTCGGCTTCTAACTCCGTCAATTCCGCCGCCGTGACGCACTGTCCGACTTTCACGCCTAGATCTGCTACCTGCGAAATATCCAGGCTAAATCGGTATTTCCCGTCGACCGAGACATTCACGCGGTCAGGATTGCGAATTTGAGCGGATAGTGCGGTGAGTTTATGCGTTTTTGGCGGGTCATGCTCCATAGTGTTTATTGTAGCATTTCGCTAAAGCGCGTTCGGCGCACGTTACGTTCTTAATATCAATGAAAGGAGATCGTCGATCGCAGATAGACAGGCTAATTGAGCTAGTTTATACTAAATATGATATATTGTCTATTATTAGGCAGCACAGGGGGAAATTCATGTCAAGCTGGACTAACAAAGATTTTGAAACATACACGCAATCCGATTGGGAACTTATTAAATCAGTGAAGAATCTTGCCGATAATAATCTTGACAATTCTGCCGTCTTGGAATCTGCAAATGAAATAGCGCTAGCGATTTTCGGCATGCTGTGCGTGCGGCGGCACAAAAAGGGCAGCGAGGGCGCAGACGGACTTGGAATGGCGCTTCAAGAATATACTGGCACTGTCTTAGGGTACAGCAAGGGCAGCAAGAACGACGGCTGGGCGGACGAATACGCAAAATCGATTGACCAATTTATACGTTTCGGCAAAAAGAAATTTAACCAAAGATCGTAAAAATAACAAGAATACACCGATGACCTTGGTGTATTCTTTGCCTTGTACCACGAAAATATACAGCTAAACACAACTAGTCAGACGTTCTCCTCTGCTTCCTTCACTTTTTTCCGTACTTTATTATCTATCTCTGCCAGCACATCCGGATGCTCTTTTAGATACTTTTTGGCCTGTTCGCGCCCCTGCCCAATTTTTACGTCATTGTAATCAAACCACGCGCCAGCTTTGCCAACTACGCCGTATTGTACCGCCAGATCAAGTACGTCGCCAGTTTTTGAAATGCCCTCATTGTACATGATATCAAATTCTGCCACGCGGAACGGCGGTGCAATTTTATTCTTCACGATCTTCACGCGCGTACGGTTGCCGATGACGTTATCGCCCTCTTTGATTTGTCCGATCCGGCGAATATCTGCGCGCACCGACGCGTAAAATTTCAGTGCGTTACCGCCAGTCGTCGTCTCAGGATTGCCGAACATCACGCCAATTTTCATACGGATCTGGTTGATGAAGATTACCGTCGCTTTCGACTTGTTGATAATACCGGTCAGTTTGCGCAACGCTTGGCTCATCAGCCGCGCCTGTAATCCCATATGCGAATCGCCCATATCGCCATCAATTTCCGCCTGCGGCACAAGCGCCGCCACCGAATCCACAACAATAAGATCAACTGCGTTAGAGCGCACTAACGTTTCGCAGATTTCTAGCGCCTGCTCGCCATTGTCTGGCTGCGACACGAGCAAGTTGTCGGTATCGACGCCTAATTTTTTGGCATACGCCGGGTCGAGCGCGTGCTCCGCGTCAATAAACGCTGCTGTACCGCCCTGTTTTTGCATCTCGGCAATAGCATGAAGCGTCAGCGTAGTTTTACCGCTTGATTCCGGACCATAAATCTCAATAATCCGCCCCTTCGGGTAGCCGCCGCCGAGCGCAATATCTAAACTTAAACTGCCGCTCGGTAACAACTCGACATCAACTTTTTTCGCCTCGCCCAGCCGCATGATTGAGCCGTCGCCGAACTGCTTGGTAATCTGATCCATCGCAAGCCCCAGTGCTTTTAGCTTGCCCTCGTCTGCCGTTGGTTTCTGTGTCGGTGTCTTTGCGTCGGTTTTCTTCGCCATGCTTCCCCCTCTCGTAGCCTCATTATACCCTAGACGCATATTTTTTGGTATAATACCAGATATGAAACGAAACGGGTTCACTGTTATTGAGCTGCTCGTCGTCATCGCTGTGCTTGGCGTTGGCTGCTGGCTTTTTTTTAGCGAAAAAATGAAACTAGATGCCGTCCAGCGCGACAATCAACGCAAGGTCGCTATCAACGCTATGTACTACAGCCTTGAAGAGTACTACTACGCTAAATTCGGCTATTACCCGCAAACGATTGACAGCAAAACGCTGCGCACCGTTGATCCGGAATTATTTACCGACCCGACTGGTATTAAGTTCGGCAAAAGCGGCGCGGACTACAGTTACAATTCAACCGGCTGCTCCACCGACGGAAAGTGCACCGGCTACACGCTGCTCAGTACGATGGAGCGCGAAGGCGACTACCGCAAACAAAACCGCGAGCACAAAAGCTAATCGTCGCCTTCGCCGACTGGACGGCCATTCTTAAACGCCTCAACAGCGTTATTCAAAATCGCGATTTCGTGCTTCGGGTTCGCGACATAGTGAAAACGATACGTTGTTTCATCGCCCTCAGTGCTCAGCCGAATCGAGCCGTAATTAAATATCGTCTGCAGCGGCCCTTGCTGCGAATAGCTCGCATCCTCAATGTTTGCCAGACTTACCGTCTGCTCGCGCTTTGAGAAAAGGCTCATTTGGATTTCTTGAATCACGCTCTCATTCGTCAAAAAGAAACGGTTTTGCGTATACACCCACACCGCGATATAGCCGCCGATTGCAAATAATGTCATTACCATCGTAGCGATAACAATCACTTGATTGTATGCCGCAAGCGGCAGCCCGATACGCTTCGCCATGTCGGGGTAACAAAACATACATACCGCCGTCAGCGTGATGCCGGTAAGCGACAGTATTATCGGCGTCCACAATCCAATACTATGGCGCGTCACAGCGCTGATAACATATTCGTGCTGGCTTAAGTTTAGCCAGGGAAAGCGCTCAACAGACTCTTGGTGTTTGCGGCGCGTTTCTTCGGATATATGCACGGGGATCGGCTCGGTTGAACGCGCAACGTGCACGACTTGCTTGCCAGAATCGGTAACCTGCGTATGTGCCGGCTCAACAGGCGCAGCGTACAGTGGTCGCCCTTCGGCGTCATATGCTACTGGTTGCTGTCCGTTCGCTGCGTTGTCATCGCTCATCGCTCACCTCCTCGCCGTTAGTACTACCCATAGTATACTACAAATTCAAATGCTTGCGCGCCCGCGGCGTTACGCGCCGACCGCGCGGTGTGCGTTCAATGAAGCCGATTTGCAGTAAATACGGCTCGTAGAAGTCCTCAATCGTACTCGCTTCGTCGCCGGTCAGCGCTGCGATAGTAGTCAAGCCCACTGGATTATCGCCATAATTTTTAAGCATTGCGCTCAGCAATTGCCGATCGGCGGGATCAAGTCCCAAATCATCCACTTCTAGCAGCTGCAACGCTTGCTGGGCTGTCGGCATATCAATGATACCGTCGCCGTTCACATCAGCGTAATCACGCACCCGCCTAAGCAGCCGGTTAGCGATTCGTGGTGTCAAGCGCGCCCGAGTACTCAGCAGCTCCGCGGCTTTTTTGTCAATCGCCGTCGCTAAAATAGCAGCACTGCGGCGCACGATCTGTGCAATATCTGCCGGCGTATAAAACTCCAACCGGTAAATATGCCCAAACCGATCGCGCAAGGGAGCTGCCAGGCTACCCGTCCGCGTCGTTGCGCCAATGACAGTAAAATGCGGCAAGTCCAGCCGCACGCTTCGTGCCGCCGGCCCTTTGCCGATGACGATATCCAATTTGTAATCTTCCATCGCACTATACAATACTTCCTCTACTGCCCGGCCCAACCGGTGAATTTCATCGATAAACAATATATCGCCGTCTGCTAAGTTCGTCAAAATAGACGCCAAGTCGCCCGCTTTCTCAATCGCCGGACCGCTTGTCACGCGCAACCCGGCACCCATTTCGTGCGCGATAACGCCTGCCATCGTTGTCTTGCCAAGACCAGGCGGCCCGTACAGCAGCACATGGTCAATCGGCTCGCCGCGCTTCTTCGCCGCTTCAATCGCCAAACGCAAGTTGCGCTTCAACCGCTCCTGACCGACATACTCATCAAACGTCTGCGGACGCAAAGTTACTTCAATCTGCTGCTCCGCGCCATCGTCATCATGCGCGCTAGTATCAACGATTCGTTCAATTGCCATAGATACAGTATAGCATTATAGCGGCGGGGTATTGACTTTGATCGGCAAGTATGATATATATATATTAGCTTTTCGCAATCCTGCGAGAGGTGGAACATTACAAGAAGGAAGGAGGGCACTATGCGCCCCACCATCAAGACCACCGAGAGTGCCGTTACCGATGCCGCCATCAAGGCGGCGTGGAACGATCCGAGCACCTCTCCTGAGGTGTCTTTCGAGGTACTCCTTGGAGAGTCACCGACGGTGCAGTGCCACGTCATTGACGGTCCCGATTGGGGGCTGTTGAATGAGGAGGCTAAGTCTGACGAGACCTATGTCGGGCTTGCCCGATTCAAGCTCATTTGGTCCGTTCAGGGACGCTTTGAGCCTGTTAAGATCGACGAGGTTTGGATTTCGGTCACGGATGTCGTGCGCGAGAGCGAGGACGCGCTTTGCGTGTCCGGCTCTGGCTGGGTGCTCACTTATTACCCAGAGTACTGCGGTATTCCGAGAAGTTTCCCCACCAAGTGTGTCCCGGATGAGTTCCGGGAGTGGCTGCCCAAGAAGCGCAGCGGGCTCGTTCTTCGCGACGAGAACGACGACTGACGCTTGCCCTCGGCGCGGCGCTCATGCCTCCTCGGCTGAGCGCCGCGCCGCCTTGACGACTAGCCACGCTTCTATGTCAGATTTCAATCTGAAGCAGAAGAGCACGGACACCGCGCTTCGATTCCGCTTGAGAGCTTTCGCTCCCGAACGTCGAGTCGGCTCGGTCTCCGAGCGAACTCCGGTTCGTACCTCCTTTCTTTCCGCCGCCGCTTGAGCTGCCCTTTCCGGGCCTCGCGGTCGCCATCAGAGCCGTTCACGACTCTCCCGCCCGGGTTCACGCCCGGGCTTTTTCCTGCTCCGCCGCCAATCCCCTATCCAAATATCGTACAACATGCGGCGCGATACAGAGTTAAGGAAGCGCATTGATACACTTGAGAAGAGATAATCTATCTAGGGCGCTTGGGGTCCAGGTGTAGAAACTTATAACACTATCGCTAAAGGTTATCCCCGCAACGCCCGCGTCACGCGCTCGGCTGTCGGTAGCGCCGGGTCGACTCCTTCAAGCGCGCGCGCGGCGTCTGCTAGTGTGTAGCCGAGCGCCACGAGGGCTTCAAGGGCTTCGTCGGCGGTGTTAGATGAAGTTTGCGGCAATAAATCGGCGCGGTCGTATGCGGCCGGCACGCCAACCTTATCGCTCAGATCAACCACCACACGCTCGGCGGTTTTTTTACCAACGCCGGCAGCTTTTTGGATGAAAGCGTGGTCGGCGTTAGCAATAGCGTTGCGAACAATTTCTGCCTCGCCCAAGCTCAAGATTGCGAGCGCCGCTTTCGGCCCGACGCCCTGTACGGTGATGAGCAGTTGAAATAGCTTTTTTGCCGCCAGCGATGAAAATCCAAACAGCTCTTCGGCTTGTTCGCGCACATGGTGATACGTGTAGATTTTTGCCTCGCTGCCCACGCTAAAACGTTCGAAATCGCTCGCCGCCACGTATATTTCGTAGCCGACGCCGCCAGTATCGACGACAATGCTGTCATTAAATTTCTCTGCGACCGTCCCAAACACATGCGCTATCATTATCAACCGTCCTACGGATTAGTTGGCGTCGTATTGCCGCCCGGATTACTCGGAGTTGTACTGCCGCCATTATTGTTTGTTCCGCCGCCGGTATTGTCGTTGTCCGAATCATCATCTTTCGCGACGCAGTTTGCAGTGTCGCGTGAATAGCGCGAAGCAGTTGCCTGCGACTTTGGTATCGCGACAATTTTGCCTGTTTGCGTATCGCAGACGGTGACGCGCTGGCTACTAGCGCAGTTTGCAGTGTCGCGCGAGTACTTTGTGCTATTGTATTCATTTGCGTCAATTGATACGACTTTGCCGGTTGAGAGATCGCAAACTTGCTCGACCGCTGCCTTACAGTTTGCTGTGTCTTTTGAATATTTCGACTCGCTAAATTCGTCTTCTTTGATCGACTCGACTTTGCCCGTCGCGAGGTTGCAGACACTGATGGTCGTCGGCTCGGCGTTACAGCTTTCGGTTGGCAACGCGCCGCTCATGAAATATTCGTTGTAAGTGTTGCCGCCCGCTTTTGCCGCTAAACCGCCGTTCTCGCGGCAAACAGCACGCTGCACGATACCACCCGGCACATTAAACTTCACATCAGCCTTGCCTTTCAATAGCGCCGACATCGTGCCTTTGAAGATCGGACCCGCCATGTCGCTGCCGCCGCTGCGCATCACCGTGTTGTCGTTATTGCCGACCCACACACCGACGACGTATTGCGGATTATAGCCGATTGCCCAGGCGTCGCGGTTATCGTTTGTCGTGCCTGTCTTGACCGCTACCGTACGATTGCCCGGCACTGTAATTGACGAGCCGAAGATCCGGGCGCGCGTCGCAGCATCGCTCAGTACATTTGAAATCAAATATGCGCCCTGCTGGCTAATCGCCTGCCGTCCCTTATGCTCACGTGCAAAGATTTGCTTGCCGAATTTATTGTTAATTTCCGACACCATTGTCACATCGTACTGTTGCCCGTTGTTTGCAAACGCTGCGTACGCATTCGCCATTTCGACCAGCGGAATTTCCGCCGAACCAAGCGCCAACGACAAACCATAGCCGCTCGTGTTGTCGCTCAGCGTGGTGATGCCAAGTTTTTTAGCAGCGCTAATCGACTTCGAGATACCATACTTTTGCATCACCTCCACGCTCGGAATATTGAGCGACCAGTTGAGTGCCTGGCGCACCGACGCTTTGCCGCGGCTCGTTTCGCGGCGGTCGGCATCGCGCGGGACGTACCCGCCGCCGAAATCCTTCACTTTGTCGTCGAATACGGTTGCGGGCGTTATCGTGCCGTCAGCAAGGGCATTTGCGTAATAAATCGGCTTGAAGCTTGACCCTGTCTGGCGCGCCGTCGTCACCATATTGACCTTTCCCCACTTTTCATTATTGTAGTCGGCACTGCCAGCCAGAGCGCGGACTTCGCCGTTCGTCGGGTCGACGATAATGCCGCTCGCATTGCTGCCGCCCATACGGTTAATGTACTTCATCTGCGTGGCGATATTACCCGTTAACGTTTGCTGCGCCGATGCGTCGAGCGTCGTCTTCACCTGATAGCCCGAGCGCATGACTTTTTCATAACCGTACTTTTTACTCAGTTGGCTAATTACCATTTCCGCAAAATGCGGCGCAATCGACGCTTCGTTTTTCTTCGCGCCTGCGCCATACGCAAGCTCTTGCGTAGCGGCGGCATTTTTCTGATCCTCGGTGATAAAGCCGTTTTTCACCATGCGCGACAGCACGGTATTTTGACGCTCTTTCGCGTAATTTTTATTGCCGCTAATCGGCGAATACGCGGTCGGTGCCGGCAGCAGCCCGACGAGCATCGCGCTCTGCGCTACATCAAGCTTATCCGGCGTCGTATTAAAATACGCTTTCGCAGCCTCTTCGACACCGAACGCATTCTCGCCGAAATACACCGAATTCAAATACATCGCCAAAATCTGATCCTTCGAGTAATTTTGCTCTACGGCAATTGCCATAAAGAGCTCTTGGTATTTACGGAAATAACTATGCTCGTCGCTCAGCAGAGTATTTTTCACCAGCTGCTGCGTCAGCGTCGAGCCGCCGCCCGTCCGCGTCACCAGCGCGCGCAAAATACTCAGCGGATTAAAGCCACCGTGCTTATAAAAATCCTTATCCTCGCTGGCAATCAGCGCTTTTTTCATACTGTCAGAAATATTCGCGAGCGCCACATCGCTGCGGTGTTCCGCCCGTCCTACGCTATAAAACGCTTTACCGTTCGTATCTTGCAGCACAATTCCGGTGTTGTTGCGGTTCATTAGCCGCTCTGGGTCTTTTATGTCGTTCGCAAGCATAATGTAGGTGACAACCGGCACGATAATCAAAAATGCAAGAATCGGCAGTACGATAAACAACGCTTTTTTCTTCGCCGGCAGCCCGCGCCACCACGTTACAAACTCGCCAAGTTTGCCTGGCGGCGTCCACTTTGGACGGCGGTGCGGCGACTTTTGCCGCCCTAAATTCGCATAGCGCCCCATGCGCGCCGGTTTCATTTTTGACTGCTTCTTTTTCAATAATAAACTATCCACTGTTTCATTATACCGCGTGTCCGCGCTGCATAAAAGCGTGCGTCAGCGCCGCAGCCAGCGCATCGGCGCAATCGTCTGGCTTCGGCACTTCTGTTAGTCCTAATTGCAATCGCACCATTTCCTGCACTTGCGGTTTTTTTGCCGCGCCATAGCCCGCGATCGATTTTTTGATTTCATTCGGCGTGTATTCATAAATCTTAAGATTCGCCTGCTGTCCTGTGAGCGTCGCTACGCCGCGCGCCTCCGCTACGCTAATTGCTGTCGTAATATTTTTTGTAAAAAACAGCTTTTCGATCGCCATATGCTGCGGCTTCGTCTCGGCGATGATTTCCGTTAAACTACGGTAAATCTCCTCAAGCCGCTCCGGCAGCGGCGTATGCGCCGGCGTCGTCACCACGCCCGCCGTCACCAGCTTCACGCGTCCGCGCACGGCGTCGATCACGCCAAATCCGAGAATGCCCGTACCGGGATCAATACCAATAATACGCATGGTTGTTATTTTTGCCACGGCAAGCGTATGCGCCGGAATAATCGTGTAATTTCGCGCCGCCACTCCCAGCCGGCATAGCCCGAGCCTGCCGCCGTGATGCCGCCGACCGCCCACCACATCGCATAACTTGACGCAGCTGCCGTGTCTGACTCAACAGGGTACGATGTTAACTTTACGCTTTCTGATTTCTTCTTGCGGCAGCGGTTTGTCTCAGGATTGCGCTCCCAGCCGTCTTTGCACGGTTTCGGCGTTTTATCGGCGCTCGCGATTTTTTTGCAACGCCCAGTTTTCGGGTCGCGGAACTGATCGTCGCGGCATGGCTTAAGTACTTTTGCCGCTGCTGCCGCGATTGAACGGCAACGACCCGTTTCTTCGCTGCGGTATTGCCCGTCTTTACACGGCTTTACCGTTGCAACTTTTGCGTAATTTTTACAATGACCAGTTTCAGGATTGCGGTATTGCCACGGTTGGCAAGGCTGCAGCTCGCGCTCAACTGGCGTTTGTTTTTCTTTAACGCATTTTCCCGTCAGCTCGTTGCGAATTTTTCCGACAGGACACGGTAGCCACAACTCCGCGACATTGCCGCGCCCGGGCGTGAATGCGTACGTCGCCGTCCAATCATCATCAACCAAACTCCACGACGTATTTTTTGGTAATTTTTCGTAGTGGATTTCGTCGACCGTTTCGCCGCTGCTATTCAGTATTCGCACTGTACCGGTCGTTTTGCCAAGTTTTAAGCCGGCTTCTTTTACGTTTACTGTCAAAAAATCATGCGCCGCAAGCTCGCTGTCGCCAAATCCATATTGCTTTTTGTTGCTGCTTGTCGTTAGCTTGCAGCCGTTTAGATTAGCTACTGTATCGCCCGCGTTATAGATTTCAATAAATTGATCGTCGAGATTAGCGCCGATTTCGGTTAGTTTTATGTTAGCGCAAGCGTTAGGCGGCACTGCCGGCTCATGCGGATTATCAGGCGGCGATGGATCGCTAGACTGGCTCGGCTGCGGCGGGTTAGGTGGCTCCGGCGCTGCGCAGTTGATAAATTGTCCAAGCGAAAATTCATTTCCGGCAGTGAAATCATCCGCGTTATTATCACTATCGCGCACGACATTAGCGCCTATGCAGCGCTGCAAAACATTTTGCTTTTTTGAATCAATCTTTGCAGCAAACTTTTCAAACGCTGCCGCTTTATTCCATCCGATCAAGTCCGCCGCTTCGCCCGCCGCCGTCACGAGCCGCACCGAACCATTTGCAGCAAGCGAACCGCTTTTATAACTGTCGTCAAATACTTCGCGAATTTCAGAGAGTGCTTCATTTTTACTGTGTCGCACCGCATAAAATTCTCCAGGCTTCAGTGCTGCATCGTCAAAATCTTTCAAAATCCGCGTCTGTTCGCGCGCGCCGCCCGTAAAACCTTCTTTCAGGAATTGCAGCCGCCAACCTTTCAGATTTACCGCCTCGTTGCCCGCATTATACAATTCAACAAACTCTTCCGCGCTAGGACCAATTTTTACTTTCGAGACGAGAACCTTTGGCGGCGAGATTGTAGATGAATCAGCGGCAGCAGCTTGAGCCGATGGCGGCGTCAACGCATCTGCATCTGCTTGCGGTGCGGCAGTTTGCGCTGCGGACGTAGGAGAAGTTTCCGGCGCAGACGGCGCAACTAGCGGCGTTGCCGGCGGTTCAGATTCAGCTGCCGCAACAGGTTGAGTTTGCGCCGTAGAAGTTGTATCAGGCTTCACAACCGCAGATTTGGCGGCTATTTCCGGCTGCGCCGCTGCGTGTTCGGCTGCCGAACTTTCCGTATTGTCAGGCGGCGCGTTAACCGCCAGTGCTGCTGGCGCAGGAAACACCAGTCCAGCAATCAGTATCATAAGTAGTCCGCGTCGCATTACATTCATGCTTATCTCCTTACTTACGCTTAATACGTAAAGTATACCAAAGCGTATTACGGCGCGCAAACTACTCGTCAATGTCAACGGTAATGTCGGCGTTTGTATGGACGTTCGTGACGTCGTCCAGCTCTTCGACTGCGTCTAGCACCTTCATCAGTTTGCGCGCAGTCTCAATATCACCAACCGGCACGTCGTTATTAGCAACATATTGCAATTCAGCATCTTCAACGTTCAGCCCGGCCTGTACGAGCGCTGCGCGGACTTTTGCTAGATCTTTCATGTCGGTGTAAACAGTCAGCCCGCCGCTTTCTTCAACCGCATCTTCCGCGCCGGCATCAAGCACTTGCAATAGCGCGTCCTCACCGGTGGCCGCCACGCGAATCACGCCTTTGCGCGTAAACTGGAACATCACGCTGCCTGCGTCTGCCATTGTGCCGCCGTTTTTGGTCAATGCGGTACGGATTTCCGGATACGTGCGGTTTTTATTATCGGTCGCCGCCTCAACAATAATGCCGACGCCGCCTGGACCGTACGCCTCATACGTCACTTCTTCAAGCGCTGCCGCATTTTTATCGTTCACGCGGTCAATCGCACGCTGGATGTTGGCATTTGGCATATTAGCAGCTTTTGCTTTTTCGATCGCCATTGCTAGCGCTGAGTTCGTCGCCGGATCGGTACCGCCGCGCGCCGCAATCGCGATCTGGTTACCGATTTTCGTGAAAATAGCGCCGCGCTTAGCATCAACAATCGCTTTCTGGCGATGCGTCGTCGCCCATTTGCTGTGTCCTGACATACCGACTCCTTTGTTTTAATTACATCACAATTTATTACGATTATAACAGATAGCAGCGCGCTATTCTACTACCGACGCGTCGCGCAATCTGTAGCCGCTCGCGCGTTTCATATACCCCACTGCCGCGAGCAACACCGCATACCACGCCGCAGCACCGACCCAGCCAACCTGCTGCGTGATTTGTGCCCACGGCTGTTCGGCGCACCAGTAGGTTGCCGCTATCATACACGACAGTACGAATTGCGCCGGATACCCCAATACTGCCGCCAAGCCGGGTGCGGCCATCGCGCCAACGCCCGCGCCCGCCGCCAGCACCATTGTGAATGGGATAAACGGCACGATGAGTAAATTTGCAAGAAGCGAAATCACGCTAATTTGCCCGAATGCCACCAGCAAAACAGGCGCGGTTACTAATTGCGCCGCCAACGTTTCCAGTAAAATTTGCCCGATCGCCGGCGCAGTCTGCCGACCGAAAAAGTACGCCGTCATAATCGGCGCAACGATGATAACGCCCGCAAACGCCGCAAAACTCAATTGCCAGCCGACATCTCCCCACGCGTAGCTCGGATTCCATAGCGTTGTTATTGCGAGCGCCATGCCAAGCAGTACGACCGGATGAAATTTACGGCCGTAATACCACGCCCATAGACTTAACCCCGTCACGAGGCCGGCGCGCGTCATGCTCGGGCTGAGACCGGTCACCGCCATAAATCCGCCAATCAACCCCGCGCTTGCAAACATTGCCAAAAACTTCGATACTTTCTCAAACAAACGCCGCGCTAAGCGCACTAAAATCGTTAAATTATAGCCGCTCGCCACGATGATATGCGTCAGTCCGGCGATTTTCAGCGCTTCTAACAACTGTGGCGGCAGTTCACTCTTTTTGCCCAGCAAAAAGCCGATACCGAGGCTCGCTTCCGGCTCGCGAATTGCCCGCCGCACCTGCGCCGCAAAACCATCGCGCAATTCTAGCGCCGGATCGCCGCCCGGCACGCGCTTAATTTTGAGCACTGACGCCCGCGCCAGCGACGCTGCATAGTTACCGAACCCAGCGCGCAGCGTACCGCTAAGCCTCAGCCGATCGCCGCGCTTGATATTGCCCGGCTTCGCGATTGTCACCCAAATCTGCCCGGGCAGCGACCGCTCACCCAACGCTACATCAATAATTTGCAAGCGCAAACCGCCGCCTGCCGCTACGTCGGCGTCGTCTTTCACTATGCCAGACAACACTACTTGGCGACCAATCAGCGGCTCGTATACCGCGAGCCATGCTTGATCGCCCGACCCGCGCACCAGTCCTACGCACGCGCCTGCCGCTACCGCCAGCACAATCATATACCGCTGCGGCGTTTTGATAATAACTGCGAAAATGGCGAGCGCCGCCAGCCCAGCGATCCACCCGGGAATATCTGCCCGAATCCACTGCGCCGCCGCGACGCCAATAACCGCACCGTAGCACAGCGCCGCGACATGCCACATCAAATGAATCCGCTCGCGCAGCCAATTCATACCCCGATAGTACCACAGCTTGACTCACCCGCCGACAAGCGGTATAATACGAATCGTTCGGGTCCATAGCTCAGCTGGTTAGAGCACCTGCCTTTTAAGCAGGGTGTCGTGAGTTCAAGCCTCACTGGACCCTCCATACTTTTTGAAACCTATCCACTCCGTAGGAGTGGGTTTTTATTATCACGCAATAAAAATCTGCGAAATCGCAGCGTCTACGTTCGTTGCTTCGCTCTATTTCTTCTTTTTATCCGCCGCACTCGCATGCGGTTGGCGCCGAAAACTAATTTCCATGACCGCACAAACAATGCACACTGTGATAATCGTATGGCGATACTGCATAATATACGCTGCGTACTGCCGGCTTGCATCGTCCATCTCGACCGCAGCGCGAAATGCGCCGTACGTCAGCATAACCGCAAAAACTGCAAATACAAGCGCTCCCGTAACGCTACGCCACCGAGACGACGCGCGCCCCGCCCGCACCATCACGATGAGCGCCGGCAACAGCGTCAACACCGCCGCCACCACGCTTGTCAGCGGCGGTTTCGTCAAAACGAGCCCCGCTTGCGCCACGACCGGCGCCAAACTGCTCGCCCACGCATCCGCAAGCAACGCGCCTGCCGCGAGCGCTAATGTCGGCACACCTAAATTTCGCCGACTCAACCATGCCACCGCAAATAAAATCGCGAGGTAGATTCCAAGAATGATGAGATAGGTCATGTTGCTATTTTAGCATGGGCAATGCCATGCTTCAGGCAAATCAATCATCACAAGACCAAGTTGGTGTATTGGCATTAAAAGATTGCTGCGTCGTTTCATAAATTCCCGTCCATTCTTTTCCGCAGCATGCGCAACGCTCCTCGCCTGTATGTTCAAAGCTATCAGAGAATTTATCCGGTTCGTAGCGTTTTTCTTCGTCGTTCCAAATAAATTCATCATCAATAACTGTCTCGACAAGTTTTTTCATTGAACCGCAAAACTGACAAGCATATTTTGGGTAAGTAATTATATCACTCATACCTTGATCATTGATCATTTTGCCGCATAAATCAAGTGGTACGTTTCGTGGCTCGTAATAGAACATCAACCGCTTGCTTCATGCATTGTGCCAGCCGTTACGCTCCGACCTTGTCTTTCCTCGGCCGCCGCTTGGCGTTACGCTCAATGTATTCAATGATCGGTGTCGCCACGTCGCGCCCTGTATTTTTTTCAATGCCGAAGCCTGGGCTAGCATTTACCTCCAGCACCAGCGGTCCGCGCGCCGAACGCATGAAATCAACGCCGGCAACAGTCAGGTTCATCGCCCGCGCCGCTTTCACGCACATTTTACGCTCTTCATCGGTTAATTTAATTGCTGTACCGGCGCCGCCCTTGTGCAAGTTGCTGCGGAAATCGTCATCCAAACTCTGGCGCCGCATACTTGCCACGACGCGGCTGCCGACAACAAACGCGCGGATATCCGTTCCCGCCGATTCCTTCACGAACTCTTGCAGCAATACGTTTGTGCCGTCTTCATTCGTAAGATAAAACGCCTGCAGCACCGATTTCGCCGCCTTCTTACTCTCCGCAAGCACGACGCCGTTGCCATGCGTGCCGCGCGCTAATTTGATAATCACCGGCGTACCGCCAAGCTTCTCAAGCAAATCGTCAATATCGGTTGAGTTGCGGCTAAACACCGTTTTCGGGATTCCTACACCTGCTCGAGCAAGCAACTGCGTTGAACGTAGTTTGTCGCGGCTACGCGTAATAGCGATAGAGCTGGAAATCGTCCATACGCCTTGCATTTCCATCTGGCGAACAATCGCTGTGCCGTAACGCGTCATATAGCTGGCGATGCGCGGAACCATTGCGTCGTAGCTGCTTAAGTCTTCGCCGCGGTAACTCACGACTGGATTATTTTGTTCAATTGAAGCGTAGCATTCTTTGTACTTTATGATACGCACCGTATGTCCGCGCGCCTTCGCAACTTCTCTGAGCCGTTTCGTCGAATAGTTTCCGGGACCATTAGATAGGATAGCGATTTTCATCAGATAATATCTCCTCTCGGATTATTATGATAATATTTTTCAAAAAAGGCTTTCGGATCGCGTTTCAATTCTTGAGTGAGGTCGTCTGATCTATTTTCCCGAATGAACCCCTTTGACACATCTACCAGAAATTTCTTATTCAAGATCTTACAGCCAATCAGCGCCGGATATCTATTCTTCGACCGGTCAGCAAGC
This sequence comes from Candidatus Saccharimonadaceae bacterium ML1, assembly GCA_030253535.1. Lineage (NCBI taxonomy): Bacteria > Candidatus Saccharimonadota > Candidatus Saccharimonadia > Saccharimonadales (SeqCode) > Saccharimonadaceae (SeqCode) > Candidatus Southlakia > Candidatus Southlakia epibionticum. The sequence goes on from CP124550.1 coordinate 744,064, forward strand.
GTAAACGTGCCGCGGATTTTCTTACCGCCTAAAATTATCGTCAGATGCGTAAGAAATCTTACTTGCAAGTCGCCATACGCGCTGCGCACCCTGCTCGCCTCAAAGTTTTTCGTCCGGTACACCGTACCGCTATAAAATTTTGATTCCGGCGCAAAAAGCGTAAATGAAAGCTCGCCGTCGTCGCTCATGGCAATATTTGACGCCCAAATTGACGACCGGTCCGCACCCGTATCAATTTTCACGCGGATACTGCGCGCACTTTCGCTCGGAATTACAATATGCGCTGTCCGCCCGATGATGACTTTTCCGCCATTCATAGTGCTACTTTATAATTCTATTCGTTTTGTGTCAATTCATTTACCGCGCCGTTTCGTCTATATGCGTTTTTTATGATTCGCACGCACGATCGCAAAAATCACAGCCGCTAGCACGAGCAGCCCGATCGTGATATTTAAGAGCGCCTGAAACTCGCGCAGCATATAGAGAATCGCCACTGTTACGCCGACCGCGCCCCAGATCGACGTAAGCTTGCGCGCAGTCGCTACGCCCATAATAACGACCGCCGCGTGTTCAACGAGAAATAGTAATTGATACCAGCCGCCATCAATAAACGCGGCAGCCAATCCTGGAATCGTCACGAGACATAATAGCGTTACGAGATGGCACATGCTCTCTATTGGACGTTTGCACACATAATATGCAGCATACAATGCCGCCGCAACAAGCGCCCAAAGATGCGTATACACGAGCGCGTGCGTATCGGGAAGCGCTACGTATAGCAAACGCTGCGCACCAAGCATCGCGATAACAACGCCGCATTCCGCAAATCCCAGCTGCTTCATCTCATAGCTTTGTATGCCAAACACGACTCCGGAGCCAACCAAAATCGCTGCCGCACCCGCTACGATAGTTATGTCCGACGATAACAACGCCAATAGCCCAGCCGAACCAGCCGCCGTCAAGCTTGACACGAGCATTGCATTCCACACTCGCCCGGTACCGCGCCACAAACGGTACAACCACCCTGCGCCGTAGAATCCAATCAATCCAAACGCCGCAATAGCTACAAGCGTCCCGTTAAACGATACGCCGCACCATGCGCACAACAATGCCGCCAACACAACGCTCATCATATTGCCGGCATACAATAACGCGGCGCGGCGCGCAACATACACGAGCACATACATCGCTGCTACCGCCGCCAACCATCCCGCCGAGCGCATCGGATAATTCTGATCCGACAAAAGCGCAAGACTGCCAAATGTTAATGCGCAGGCCGCGCCAGACCACCACCAGGTTTTTGTCTTGGCGGTAGCCCGATTTACTGCGCGCACCAGCACGCTTACCGCTCCAAACCCTACAAACGGCAGCCATGCCGCTAGCGCGAAAATCTCTACATACGATAAATTGCACGCGATACCGGCAAGCAGGATTTGCACAACAAGCACGGTATGAAGTGCATACATCATCACGATTGCCTTTTGGCGGTATGCCGCATGCGCGCCTATCGCTACGATCGGCAGCCACGCTAGCAGGCGCCATTCATTCGCCATACTCATCGCGAGCACCGCGAGACCGATAACTGCGCCATATCCAATCGCGGCGCATCGATACATCGCCGCGGTGCGCGAAACATGGTTGCGCCAGCGGAAATACTCCGCTAACGCAATCGCCGTAGCGCTATGTCCGCCGCCAAGCGTTACGACAGTTTGCGCAGCGCTAAAGCCGCACTTAGCGCAAAGCAACCACCCCGCCGCCAACGCCGCGCCATGCGCACACAATACCATCCAGCGCAGTTTTTCAACCGCGGCAACATAATAAAACGCCGCCGCAAGGAGCACCCACCAGCCGACATACCACCATGAGACATCATGCCCCAGTGCGAGCTCATACATAGCTATGTAGAATACCGCAAACAGCAACCATACGCTCATCGACACGTAGACAAGCGCACCAGCGCTTGGCGTAAGCCGTTTCATTAATAAGCGCAGCGCGAGTACCGCTATAACACACGCCATGTAGATCGTGATGTATACATCGTACGATATATGTACGATATTATTCACAACAATCAATAGCGGCACCGTAATAATATATACCGCCGGCCACAACAGTCCGTAGCGGCGTAACCGCGCCGCCGCGAACAAAGACAACACCATAGCAAGCACTAATTCCGCTAGCTGCAGTATCGCTTCTGGGTGCGCCAGTGCGGCGTCGCTCCTCGATAAAGATGGAGCCGATGCAAGCAACGGCGCGACGAACGCCGCCGTGAAAAATCCAATCCATAGCATTACCTCGTGAATTGACGCTCGTACGCTGCCGACAGGCAAGTAGCGGAGCGACACAATCACATTAAGCAGCGGCGCAAGCGCCACCGACAAGCTGATCGCGATATACGATGTGCCGCTCGCCCACGCCGCAGCAGTACCCGCCGCCACCAGCGTAAGTAATCGCGCTGAAAATTCCGCATAATTGCGTACCGATTTATCCGACGCTGCTAGTGCTTGTGCAATATAGTAGAGCAACCCGGCAACGAGCACCACCGTATATTCCGAAACGCTTAGCACTGCCGCTGAAACGGTCGCCGCGAAAAGCGCTAACGGCACCGCCACCAAGCTTGACGTATAGATTGGCTGCACGAACAATTTCGGCACGCCTGGAATCTTTGCGTAACTCAAGAGCGTCATCGCGCCACCAAATGCAATCATCACGACGTAATACCACGCCAATTGCGCATCAACCAGCGCCGGCAGCGACATTGATACTGTAAAGAGCGACAAGATAGAAATATATGACAAGAATTGATTTTTGAACGTAATGGCAGCGAACATATACATTACCACGCCAATAAGCGATGTAATAAACCAGCACAGGGCGGCATCATGCAGCACGAGCGCGTACATTGTAATACCCGCCACTGGAATACTTGCAAGCGCCGTACCGACAAGTGCCAGCGCCGCTGGGCGAATCATCGGAATATGCTTTTGTAACACAAAACCCGCTGCGTACGATGCAATGATCAGCAGCCACACAAGCACCATACGCAGCCACGGTGCAAGTGCAAATGTCTGCGCCAACAAAATAATACCAGACACAAGCAGCAAGACGGCAACATACAGCGCAATATTAATCGTTACGTGCGATGACGGTTGCGGCGGCGGAGCGCTACCATACGGCGGCGGGGCAACAGAGCCTACTGAAGGCGGCGGCTGCACCGGCGCGGGTACAGCATACTCTTTCGCTTGAGCAGGCTTGTTTCGGAATGGAGCAGCTGAATCCAATTCGTCCACGGGCGTGCTATTACCACTCTCATCTGCCGCCGCAAATGTTCCGGCTGGTTCGGGCGTAACGGGCAGTACGGCAATATTAGCCGTTTCGGGCGAATGCGCCGCACCTTGCTCTGCCGCGCGCACGCCGTCCCAATAGCCCTGGCGATACGACGCGCTCATCGGATCAACCGTACGCTTCGCCTGGCTGCTCTTTTGCGACAACAAAATAGCGAGAACAACTGTTGCGACAAAAAATATAAATCCCATGCTGCTTCCTCTTTGCGGTTATTCTTAGTATAGCAAAACTGAGAGAAATACTAGTTAGATACTCTTATTTCGGCGGCTTGTAATTTATTGCGATCCGTGCAACCCTACGAAAATATCCCGCGCCGCTTTGCGGCATCGAATTCTTCAAGCAGCTCGCGTTGTTTTTTCGTCAATTTTGTCGGCGTGTCAACGATAACGCTAACGATGTGCGGTCCGCGGCGATCGCTCCGCAAATGCGGCACGCCGTGACCAGACAGTTTGAAATCCGTACCCGACTGCGTACCAGCTGGCACCTTCATCGTGATAATACCGTCGACAGTCTCAACGTCGATCTCTGTTCCGAGCGCAGCATCAACCATCGAAATATGCTCTTCGCTTAAAATCAGATCGCCTTCGCGCGTGAATTTTTTATGCGCCCGCACGCGTACGTGCACATACAAATCGCCGCGCACGCCGCCGGCAACAGCCTCGCCATGCTCGCGCAAACGAATCGTCGCGCCGTCGTCAATCCCAGCCGGAATCTTCACCGTAATGTCTTGCTCGCGCCGTTCAACACCCGTGCCGCGGCAGCGCGTACACTCTTTTTCCGGGACCTTGCCGCGCCCATGGCAGGTTTCGCAGGTCACTGCTTGCTGGATCGGGCCAAACATCGTGTTCATCACGCGGACTTGCTGCCCCGCACCCTTGCACGTCGGACATTCTTTTAGCTCAAAACCAGGCTCAACCGTCGTGCCGTGGCAGTGGCTGCATACATCATTAAGTGTTAGCGATAGCGTTACGTCTTTACCGAAAATTGCCTCTTCAAAGCTCAATGTCACGCGTGTTTCGACATCGCGCCCGCGCGCCTCGCCTGCTGTCCGGCTACCGCCTGCGCCGCCAAAGAACTGGCTAAAAATATCGCCGAATGCACCGCCGCCGCCAAAGTCAAAATGAATATCTTGCCCGTTGAAATTAAAGCCTTCAAATGGATTGCCGCCCGCGCTACCGCCAGCAGCACCGCCAACGCCCGCATGTCCAAATTGATCGTAGCGCTGGCGTTTTTGCTTATCCTTCAGCACTTCATAAGCTTCATTGATTTCTTTGAATTTCGCTTCATCGCCGCCCGCTTTGTCTGGATGATACTTAACCGCCAGCTTACGGAAAGCCTTTTTAATTTCATCTTCGCTCGCGCCTTTACTAACGCCAAGCACTTCATAATAATCTCGTTTTGCCATAGCCTTCCGTTATTATAGCGCACTACTAGCACTCATACAAGTAGAGTGCTAATTCCTGTGTAAATCGCGGTCAATTTCATCGGCAATCTCGTGTCCAATCGTCTCTTCAAGCAGATCTTCCACTGTCACGATACCAATAATTCGGTCATTCTGCTCAACCGGCACCAAATGCGACCCGACACGCCGGAATTTATGAAACATTGTATCAAGTGCTGTCCGCGCCCCGACCAGACGCGTCTTATGGAGCGGAAAGCACCAAAGCGGCACCGGATTATCATCAAAGTCAATATTAATCATGTCTTTTGCGAGCAGCACGCCGTGGCACATTGTCAGCTTATCGTCGAATACCGGAATGCGGCTATAGCCGCGCGCGATGATTTCGTTCACCATGCGCTCGTCGAGAATCGTATCAAGCGTTAGCCACTGCACCGCCTTGATCGGCGTCATAATCTCTTTCACGGTTTTTTCGCTTAATTGCAGCGTGCTTTGGATGATTTCGACTTCGCCGCCATCAAGTTCGCTTTTGCTGCCGATTTTATGCTCGCTGATCAGCAGACCAAGCTCAGCGCGCGTCAGTAATCGCCGGTGTTCGACGCCAACCAGATGGTCAAGCAGCAGCGCCAGCGGTTTCACCACCGGATAAACGACGATAATCATCACGCGGATCAGCGGCGCAAAGAATGCGCAGGTTTTCAGTGCAGATTTGATAAAAATCGCTTGCGGAAGCACTTCGCCAAACACCACCATGAGCAACGTTGTCGCAATGCCGGCAATCCAGCCGTTAAAATGATGTTCCAACAATAGCGAGCTACCTGACACCACTGCCATATTTGAAAACAAGATTGCCGCAAGCGACAAATGAGCATCGCGCCGCAGAGGCAACACTTTTTGCGCCGCACGGTTACCAAGCTTCGCCTTGCGCCGCAGATCACCGAGCGGCAACGACATCAGGCTGATATTCAGCCCAGAGCAAATCGCCGCCAACATCACGAGTACTGCAACTTGAATAAAAACAGAAACATACTGCATGTATTACACCTTTAGTATACCATCAAACGTCGGTCGCTGCCGAACTTTTATTGTTGTGGCGCGGATTTTTTGCTGCAAAGGCGCGCAAATCGACAACGACATCATCTTCATCGACAATTTTACGCCCGAGCAGAGCTTCAATGACATCTTCAATCGTAACGACACCTGCCGTTTCACGGTAATCATTCACGACAATGAACAAATGATGGCGCGTCTTGATAAACGCCGACAGAGCTTTTTCAAGTTTTTGATTTTGATTGATACAATAAACTTTTCGCTCCATTGCCGTCTCTGCGCGGTGCGAGCGCTTGTCTGTAAGCGTCAGTAAATCGCGGATATAGAGCACGCCGACGATATGATCAATATCGCCATCCATAACCGGAAAGCGGCTGTGCCCGGTCTTGTGCAGTTCGTCAAGCAAAAGCGGTCCAATTAGCTGGTCCTTTTTCACTGCGTCAATCACGCCGCGCGGCGTCATGACTTCTTCAACTGTTTTATCGTCGAAATGGAGCGTGCTTTTGATAAGGCGTTTTTCGTCGGCGGTCAAAATCGCGCCCGATTCTTTTACTAAATGCTCTAATTCTTGGCGCGAACTGAGCAGGCTTGCTTCGGGCGGCGCCGCGACGCTCCGCAATAGTTTACCGATGCTCGGATAACGTTCGACAAACTGCAATAACTTCGGCTCAAGCATCATATAATACCGGTCGGCGACGGCCGCTAGCATACCGTTATGCGCAATACGGCCGTATCCGAGCGCTACGAATACCGCAATCAGCACGCCCGCCAGCCAGCCGAATGCCATAATTGCACACGGCACCGCGCAAACCAGCAGCAGTGCTTCAACCGCTTTCTGCAGCGATAGTATGTCATTGATAAGCAAGCTGCGGCGCAGCTCTTCTGCCGCCGACACATCGCCCGCGGCGCGCCGGCGCTGCAATTCATACGACGATAATACAGTACGCCGCGGCGCTATACTTGCTACCGCAACGAGCGCGAGAAATAGTGCGGCGAAAGTCAAAACCCAAAGCGTCTGCATGCTTTCATTGTACCGCAGTATCGCTTGCTTGGCGAGGCTCGGCGCGCTATACTTTACAAAGAGAAACGAAGGAGGATTATGACAAAGCGAGCCTGGATTATTTTTGCCGCAATCTGCGTGGCGATTATCGGCGGATTGATTTATTTGTCGCGCAACAACAAAGTAGACGTGGCAAATGTCGACCCTACCGCTATACAAACCGCTGCTGCCGATAATGGTAATATTGCCGACCACACCTACGGCAATATGAAAAGCAAAGTGATTTTATTTGAGTACGCCGATTTCCAATGTCCGGGCTGTAATTCAGCGCATCCGATCATCAAAAAAGTCGTCGAAAAATATAAAGGGCAAATCGGCTATGTCTTCCGTAATTATCCGCTGACGAATGCGCATCCGAATGCACTTGCTGCTGCCGCTGCCGCCGAATCAGCCGGCGTAGAAGGCAAATATTGGGAAATGCACGATAAATTATTTGAGCAGCGCAGCAACTGGGTCGAATTAACGGGCGCAGCGCGCACGAACTATTTTGTGTCGCTCGCAGCGGAGCTTGGGATTAACAAAGATAAATTTTCTGAGCATCTTGATAGCGCTTCAATCCGCAAAAAAATCGACTACGACCTCGCTGTCGGCGCGAAAGCCGGCGTCGGCGGAACACCGGCGCTCTTTATCGGCAAAAAAGACGTCGGCAATCAAAAAGTTTCAAACGGTAAAATCATCTCGACAAGCAAGACCGACTCAAACGCAACGTACGTCTGGGCGAACGCCGACGACTTCGAAAAATACGTCATCGTTCCTGCGCTCAAAGAGCACGGCATTGCACTACCACGCGAAAACTAGCCGCCGAAGAATCATGCATACGAAAACACCCTGCAACCAGGGTGTTTTTTCATGCCGCTGCCGCAATCAGTATACAATATACCGCTGCCACACCGCGGGCAATATATCCACCGCAATTCGCCTGCTGCGGCTAGGCGCAAACGATACAGTTATTGACATATTCTCTCCTATTAGTGCGTGCGTTTGCACGATTCGGCTCGCCATGATTTTGCGCGCTCGACCTTTTGGCTATCATTATATATCGCGCGCGGCTCGCGAACCTGAGCCATCATAACGCATCGCCTGCCAGCATGCAAGCATGAACGGATTACGAGACGCTAGCGTTTTTTCAAGAAATAATACCCCGTCGCAATCGCCGTGATGATGCTCGCAGCGACAATAATCCAGAATGCCATCACGCCGTGCGTATCAAATGGGAAGTCGACATTCATGCCAAATAGCCCGGCAAGCATCGTCGGAATCGTTAGCGCGAGCGTCGCGACCGTCAAAATCCGCATCGTTTCGTTTAGGCGCGTATCCATAACGGCGCGGAAGCTGTCGCGCACATTTTGGATCGTGCGCAAGAGCGACTTGCACCGCGCGATTAACTGTTCAATATCAACCGACAAATCTTCGACGATCCCCTGGTCCTCTTCGCCGAGTTTAATGAGTTTATAGCGCGTATTCAGCGTGCGCTCCAACGCAACATTCGTCGGAATCAACGCGTCTAAATAGTCGTTCAACTTACGCTCAAACTCTACCAACGTCGCGATATCGCGCGAACGCAAAGTCGTCACATCGCCCGTAACAGCGCGCGTCTGGCGGTTGATCAGTGCTACGCGCGACTGGTACGACCGCAGCATCGCTTCAACCATCACCAAGAACAATTGCGTTTGCGATGGCGCTTGAATCCGCGTACGGTCAACAAATGGCTGCCACACGCGCCCCATACGTTCACGGCTAAGCGTCACGACATGCTCACCAAGCGCAAACATTATCGGCGTCGTAAAATCATTGAAATTATCATCAACGCCTGGCAACCGCGTGATGAAATATACCCAGCCGTCGCCCTGCTCAATCCGCGGTATCTCATGCGGGTCAAGCGCGTCGTTTACTAAATCATCATCCAGCCCAAGCTGATGCAAATGAAACAAATCGTCCGCCGACGGATTTTCGCACCGCGTCCAAGCGGCATGTTTAACATCGTCGCAGCGCTCTAAGGCGCCGTCCGCAAACTGGTAGTAGGTAAGCATACGTTTATTGTACCGCGTTTACGGACGATAACGCGAAAATTATGTATTTGACGTGCTGTTCGCCGGTTGTTGAGGATTCGTTTTTGGCGCCGTCTGGTTTGCGCCTTGATTTTGAGCCGGCGTGTTGCTTGTCGGCTGACTTGTCTGATTTGGTGGTTGTTGCGCTGACGAACCAGTCTGCGGTGGCGCCGAGCCAGAGCCTCCTGGCGCACCGCCTTGCTGCGACGATCCGCCGGGCGCTACACCTTGCGAACCCGCTAGAGAACGGCTGCCACTTGACTGCATACCAAGCATATACCCAATCACGCCAGTCAGAAGCGCCATTGATACCGCTGCAACTACCAGCCCCGTATTCACCGCTGATTGCCGTGCTGCAGCCGGCGCTTTCGGCGAAGCGTTAAATCCATCTTCTATCTTCATTTATCCTCCTTCTCTTAGTTAGTAATGAAGGAAACTATAACGGCGGCGCGTTAAATCCAGCTTAAAAAACCTACGGCTTTGCGGCAAGCGGCAGGGAAATCGTAAACGTCGTTCCCTTACCCTTAGCGCTTCGTACGGAAATCTTACCGCCGTGCGCTTGCACAATCCGCTGCGCAATCGGCAAACCCAGTCCGTACCCGCTAGTTGTGCGCGATTCCTCAGCGCGATAAAACCGCGTAAAAATCTGCTCAACCGTTTTACTGTCCATACCAATTCCCTCATCGCGCACCGCGATCACTGCCTGGCGACCTTTGCGCGTGCTTGATATATGAACCGTCGTGTCGTTGCCGCTGTATTTGATCGCGTTATCAAGCAAAATCGTCACGAGCTGTTCTAGTTTCTGGCGGTCGCCGAGTAGCATCAGCTCTATCGCCTCGTCCTCGACGGCGATGTTTTTTTCGACCGCTTGCGCTACCACCAAATTCATCGCTCGGTTCACGACTGCCTGTAGCGACACCGGTTCTTTCGTCATAGTCATGTCGTCGTCCTTCAGTAACCCGAGCATGGAGTTTGCTAATGTTTGCAAACGCGTCACATCGCTAACATTATCAGCAATGACTCGTTTCGCCTGTGCGAGCGTGAGTTTTGTGTTGCGTGCCGCCACCTCATTTGCTGCCAACAATGCTGTTAGTGGCGTGCGCAATTCATGACTAGCATCACTCACAAAGCGCGACTGCGCTGCCATATTTTCCTCAATCGGCTGCAGAGTATGCTGCGCCAACAAATAGCTCAATAGCGACGCCACAACAAACATTACTAGGTTAACTATCACCAAATTGATCCGTAGCGATGCCATCGCGAAATCTTCGCGCTTCGACAAGTAGTCGCTCACGCTCAGCGACTCATCGTCGATTACAATTGGCGAGAATTTTGAGTCAGCACGCCGCCGCTCTGGACGGCGGTGAAATTCCTGCGCCGAAAAATTATACAGCACAAAACTAAACACGATGCTCATCACCATAATAATAGCGAGATATGTACCCGCTAGACGCAGCACATCGCGGCGGCGCACATGCTTCATCTCATGCGCCGTCCTTGATCACATAGCCGAAACCGCGCACTGTTTGAATGAGCGGCTCGGATTGTTTGAATGGTTTATCTATTTTACCGCGTAAATAATTGATAAACACCTCAACGTTATTCGGCAAGATATCAGCGTCGAAATCCCACACGTGCGTCATAATATTTCGCTTGCTCATGATTTGGTTTTTATTGCGCATTAAATATTCCAAAATCGCAAATTCCTTGCTTGATAATTTCACCAGCTTGCCAGCACGCGTTACCGTCCGATTCACCGTATCAAGCTTGACATCCTTGGCGGCTAGTACATTATCAAGTACCTCCTGCGGGCGGCGCAGCAGTGCGCGGATACGTGCTCCCAGCACATCAAAGCTAAATGGCTTTGCGAGATAGTCGTCGGCGCCGCTATCAAGCCCTTGCACAATGTCGCGATTTTGATCTTTCGCAGTAAGCAAAATAATCGGCGTTGTGTCGCCGGCAGCACGCAGCTTTTTCGCCACTTCATAGCCATTCATTACCGGCATCATCACATCAAGCACGATCACATCGTATTCATCGGCACGCGCCGCATTGTAACCATCCTCGCCGTCGTGCTCAACGTCAACCGCATAGCCGTCAAGCTCAAGCCCCTGTTTGATCGCCTCGGCGATTCGTATCTCGTCATCTACGACTAAAATCTTCATGTATCTTACAGTATACCTTCCTCGGTAAAAATTTAGTAGGCTGGCGCCATCTCCGGCCACATATACCGAACGAGTTGGCGGCCGCGTTTGCTGGCCCGCACCCACAAATCACCGCAGGTTGGCTTGATCGTTACGAGTTTTTTCGCACGCAGCCGCTCCAGCTGCTGCGCCACGCGCGAACGGCTCATACGCAGCCCGTGCGACAAGCCGATCACGTCGTCTTCGCCGTTTTCAGTTATTTGCTGCAGTACAAGCGCCTCGTCGTTCGTTAGGGCAATTGGTTGGATTTGTTTCATATGCGTCTCCTTTCGTTATGGGTAACAGTATGGCGAAGGTTACTTGGATAAAGCTTAAACAATGCTGCGCTAATCTACCTCTGTTGTATTTGGCTTACGCGATATTTTTATGCAATAGAAGCATCGTGTTTTATTTTTTAAGCAGGCTCATCTTGCTATAACGCCGCGTTTTTTAGATCATATACTGCGTACTGTGTGCCGCCATACTCAATTTTTACACCCAACGATGCCGCCCACTGCGCAATGTCAGAATTTCCGCCTGGTCCGCCGCCGCGGCTCCTGCTATCCACAACGTAGTAGCGCACTTTACCGGTAGCGACGAGCTGTTTGAACGACTGAAGCGTGAGTGCCGAATCGCTGCCGTTAAATCCGCCAATCGCCATAACTGGCTGTTTGGTTGACAACTGAATCGGCGCCGACGTATTTGCACTATCAACTGCCGCAATCCACATTGCACCCTGCTGATTCGCGAGCAGAAACTTCACAAGCGCCGCCTCGGCGGAAGCAGCTTCGTTGTTTGTATTATTCATCGCGCTTGCGTTTGGTTCAGCCGTCGGAATACTGCCGCTATGCGCCGCCATAACCGTCGAAATGCTATACGCAATTGGCGCAGCGCCCGCCGAAATTACCGCGCAGGCAAGCATCATTCGCCGCAGCCGCATTGAAATGCGCGGAGGTAGTATGACCGCTATACCCGTAGCAGCAACTCCTGCTACGCCGACAATCCACATAAGTATTGTCCAATCATTGCGATAGCCAAGCATAATGACGCTCGTGATTGTTGTTGTCGCGATTGTTAGCGGCACGATCCACCAAACATGCGTACGGCGCGTATAGGCTTTCCAGATATACAGCACGCCAATTCCAACGAGTGCCGCTACCGCCGGCGCCATCGCTACGACATAGTACGGGTGAATTGTGCCGCTTGTCATGCTAAACACTACAATGTGAATAAACAGCCACCCCAGCCACAAGAGCACGCCGGCACGCTCTTTATTATCGCGCGGTGCATGGCGTAATAACCAGATAACCAATCCGCCGCCAATCAACGCCGTTGGAACCAGCCACGCAATATTCGGACCAAAACTTTCATTGAAGATGCGCAGCACGCCCGTCTCGCCGCCAAAACCAACACCGCCTGGTCCGCCGCCTACACCGCCAGGCACGCCTCCGCGTCCGCCGAACAAACGCCCAAAGCCGTTGTAACCAAATATCAAACTCCAGATGTCATTGTTATTTGTACTGCCCACCCATGGACGGTATGCTGCCGGCGTCAACCATACGAGCACGCTCCACCAAAATGTTGACGCCACCGTCGCGATACCAGCAACACCCAAATGCCACGCGCGCGTCATAACCGCCGGCTTCGCGCACGCTATGTACAACACCGCCATGACAGGCAAGACCAGCAAGTCCTGAAGCATTTTCGTGTTAAAAGCAAACCCCGCGAGCAGCCCGGCTGCGCTCAGCCACAGCACCGGCTTTTTACTGTCAAATGCACGCAAAAATGCATATGCGCTCGCCGTCAGAAACAACGTCAAGAAACTATCGGGATTGTTAAATCGGAATATCAGCACAGCCACTGGCGTAAGTGCCATCACTGCACCAGCAATCAACGCCGATTTCACGCCATACCAGCGCCGCACCGCCATATACACCAACACCACCGTTGCTACACCTGCCAACGCATGCGGCAACAGCATACTCCACGACGAAAAACCAAACACGCGGTCGAACAATCCCATAATCATCGTGCTGACGGGCGGCTTGTCAACGCTCATGAAATTTGCTGCGTCCAAACTCCCGAACAACCACGCTGTCCAATTCACACTCGCTGCTTGTGCAGCAGCGGCATAATAACTATTTGCCATGCCGTTGATCGTTATATTCCATAGGTACAGCGCTGCCGTTATAAGCAATAAACCGCCAAAGCCCGCCGCCTCAAACAGTGCCACACGACCATACTCGCCGCGCACGCGCGACAAATCTTTGATATCTTCAACTGCCGTTTTCACAATATGAACGCGCGAATCAGTATCCTCAATCCATTCCACCGGTTCTTCATGAATCATGTAACCTTCATATTCTGCCTTTATAAGCAACTCAGTGTCAAAAAACCACGCTGTATCTTTTACGTGCGGCAGTAACTGCTGCGCGACATCACGGCGGATTGCTTTGAACCCACACTGCGCGTCGACAAACTTTGTATGCATCGTCCAACGAATCAGCCGATTGTAGCAACGCGAAATAATGTCGCGTTTTAGACCGCGCGTTGTTTGCGACTCTTTCATTAGCCGGCTTCCTACTGCAATCGCTGCATCGCCAGTCACGAGCGGCGTAATCATTGGTACGAATGCACCTAAATTCGTTGACAAATCGATGTCCATATAGCTGACAATGTCAGCGCGGCTTTGCAGCCACACTTGCTTGAGCGCCCGCCCGCGGCCTTTCTCTGGCAAGCAGACGGCGCGGACAGCAGGGAAGTGCTCGGCGAGCATCGCCGCCACCCGGCGCGTACCGTCCGTACTGCCATTATCGGCGATAATAATTTGATAATGATACGGCAAATTATCTTCCATATACATACATAGCGTACGCACCGATTCTTCCAGAATATACGCCTCGTTAAGTACGGGCAGGACAATATCAACCGTTAGCGTACGCGGGTTAAGCGCGCGAAGCGGCGTTGTGCTATATTTTGATTGCGCCGCAAGCGCGACCGTGTGATTGATAGCGGTAGCTTTCATGCACGTTACTATACGAGCGCATCATGAAAGGAACCTTAAAAAAATACTGCAACACGTAAAGGCAGCAGACAAAAGATACTCTGTCTGCTGCTATTACGTAAATACGCTATGCTATTAAACGTAATTTCGTGTTGCGCGTACCTTTTTCGGCACAGGTTTGGTTTCTTTCGCTCCGCCCGCCGGCACCGTTGAATGCTGAATGCGACCGTCTTTGATGCTAATCTGATAATCGCATTTGTTCGCCAAATCATTATCATGCGTAACAATCACAAGCGTAACGCCTTTCGTTTTATTGTAGCCAAATAGCAACTTCTCAACACGCGCGCCGGTTTCGCTGTCCAGATTTCCCGTCGGCTCGTCGGCAAAAATAATCTGCGGCTCATTCACAATCGCACGCGCAATCGCCAATCGCTGCTTTTGCCCGCCCGACAAATCACGGGCGCGGCTCTTTCGTTTTTCATACAAATCAACCGCCCGCAGCGCCGCATCAATTTTACCCGCCCGTTCGCCATACGGCACGTGCGCGATTTCGAGCGGTAGGCTCACGTTATCAAATACACTCTCATTACCCTCTACAAAGAAGCTCTGAAAGATGAAACCGATTTCGTTTGCACGGAATTGATCAACCTGCCGTGGTTTTAGCTTCAAAATATTACGCCCACCGACAAACACGCGACCTTTTTGCGGACGATCAAGCCCGCTCATGGCGTGCATCAGCGTCGACTTGCCGCTGCCGGATTTACCGAGAATCGCTACACTCGCGCCATCAGGAATCGCTAGCGTAATATTATGCAGCGCCGTGAATACATTGTGCTTTTTGCCGTATGTTTTCGTAACCTGTTGTAATTCAATCATCGCTTTCCTCCTACTCTGTCCTCAGTGCTTCTATCGGGTCAAGTTTCGCTGCTTTGCGGCTCGGGAAAAATCCAGCAAGCATCGCCACCACAACCAATAATACTAACACGATGATGCCGGCGCTCGGCGTGAAAATAAGCAGGTGATTTTTGCCAAGACCAATAGCATTACTGATAGCCGGATTAAGCGCCGCGCCCGTTATCCACGCGAGTAAAATACCGACTGCGCCGCCGAAGAAGCCGATCCACGCCGATTCGTAACGGAACAATTTGCCGATATCGCGGCGGCTCGCGCCGAGCGCTTTCATCAGCCCGATTTGCTGCGTGCGTTCCAGTACCGAAATATACTGCGTATTCACAATTCCAAACACGCTTACAATCAGAGCAAGCACGCCGAAGCTTAAAACAATTGTCTGAAGAATGTTCACAAACCGGAACAGCATCTGCTGCGCATCTCTCGCCGTCATTGCATGAAAACCAGATTTTTCAAGCGACTCTTTGGCGGTATCTGGCGATATACCATCAGCTGTTGTCGCAGTAACCGTCAAATATTTCTGATATGCATCAGTGCCGACCGTACTAAATTCGCTAATTTCTTTTGCCGAGCTTGGAGCAATAGAAATACTTGATTGATTCGCCATCTGATCCGGCGACTTCTTTGTCACCGCTACAATCGTAAATTCCTTGCGCAACTCTTTTGGCTCAACGAGCGTCCTAACCGCCGCTTCGCCGCCTTCGGCGTACGCCTTGGCTATCACTTGATTGTCGACTTTTTGCGGCGTCTGCGCTACTACAACAGTTAATTTTTTCCCAATGATATCGTGCGGGCGTCTCACGCCAAGCGTCTCCAGATACGATTCCGGAAGTACCGCTTCGCCAGCTTTAAGCTCAACGCCCGCGTCAAGCGATTTACCGGCGGAAGTCTCAGTGCGGATTGAATTATCGCGCATCATCACGTTAGCGATATATTTTTTGTCTTTCACGTTGCTAAAGCTGACATATTTTGGCTGCAATTGATACAATGGCTCAACATCCTTAATCTGTTTATTTTGGCGCAATTTATCAATATCCGCCTGCGTCACCGACTCGTAGTCTTGTCCGTAATACGAGGTTGCATTTGGGTTATACTCGCGCAAATCCGACGCCGCACCTGTTGTCACTCCTCCTGCGACAAGTTTTTTATCTTTAGTAATAATTAGCCCCTTAGGATTGATATTATTCGCGATAATACGGTCAATATATTGCCGCGCACCTTCGCCGGCCATCAAGCTCACCGTAATTGCAAAACCGCCGACACTGATCGCGAGAACAGTGAGGATGGTACGCATACGTGCATGCCGCAGATTTCGACCGGCACGCTTGATGATGTCAATTCGTCTCATGAAATACCTTTCATTTACTACTATTACTATAAGTAATAGTTTATACAAGGTACTATAACTAGTCAAGCAGTAACGTCACGACGCCTGCGTTGCCTCATGCCTAAAATGCTTCATGCCGTGACAACGTAAGAATACAACTAGTAATATATTCGCTGCCACTAAAAATATTGTTAGTATCGATATACTTCGCCAAAACATGTCCTGCCCTAAGCCGCCAGATATTGCTTCGCGAAAAGCGCGGATTGAATACGTCATCGGCACAAACGGATTAATTGCTTGGAACAGAGCAGGCGATAGACTGATCGGAAAAACACCTTCAGCAGAGCCAAGCTGTAATACAAGTAGTAACATCGCCAAGAAACGCCCAACGTTATCAAGCGCAATCGCGAGTAGCGCCACGATTGACATAAAGGTTAGCGATGTTACAATTGACAATCCGACAAATTGTGCCGGGTGTGCTACATGAAGTCCCAACCCAAATACCATCACCGCGTCAAGCACCAATGCTTGCGCCACGCTCTCAAGTGCCAACACCGATATTTTTGCCAACCACCACGAACGTGCATTTTTCGGCGTACTATAAAATCCGCGAATCGGATAAATTACGCAAAATGCCAACGCACCGACAAATAGCCCAAGTGATAGTACGTACGGTGACAGCGCGTTACCATAGTTTGGCACGTCACCCTGCACGTGATGATTGGCGGCAACGGGTGATACGATTTGCCGCACCGTCTGATCGCCTATTGGTTGCAATGCAAGCTGATTTGCTGCTTTGGCCAATTTACCGGACAATTCGCTTGTAGCAGATGCGAGCTGCGCTGAACCATCCGTAAGAGCACCAGAGTTTGCTGTTAGCTGTTTTACACCAGATGATAGCCGGCTACTACCAGATCGCGCATCGGCCAGTCCCTGCATCAGCACTGCTGCGCCATTTGATAGCTGCACTGAACCGCGGGACAATGTCGTGTAGCCATTGAGTGCCGACACTAGATTAGGTGAAAGGGTATTAACACCGGTATTTAGCGTGCTAACGCCAGCACGTAAGGCTTGTTGCTGCTTGGTGATAGTAAACTGTAAGTTCTCTAAATGAGTTTTTAGTCTTGCGCCGGATTCTGCAGCACTTTTTACCAACTCCCCTTGACGCGACTGCAGTGCTACAACATCAGCTGCCACACTGTCAACCTCAGCAGCCGCACCCACGCCTACTGCCGCCACGCGCTGCTTTAACGCTGCTAGTTTACATTCAACTTTTGAAAACGACGCCGCAGAGTTAGTGATATAAACCGGACACTGCGCTGGATCCAGCGGTGCAAGCGTAACGCTGAGCTGCGTCAGGTTACTTGTAAGCATCTGAGATTCTTTCGTAATTTCTGCTGCTAGCTTTACTGCTTCCGGATTATTCGCGCTAACCTGCACCGCTAGCGTATTCATACCATTTTGCACCTGCTTCGTACCAGCGATCAGCTGATCGACTTGGTTCTTTGCCGGCAAACGTTTTTGTAGTTGCAATAGTCCATCTGTAAGTGCTACTGAACCAGTATGTAACTGCGACAAACCGTTCTGGAGTGAATCCGCTCCCGCTGACAGTTGCCCGACGCCGCGCGTATACACCGCCAATCCACCCGCCAGCCGATCGCTACCGCCATGTAGTGCAGCTGCACCTGCCGACGCTTGCGATAACCCCGTACCAAGTTCGCCAACCTGCGCCATCACTGCGCTCACATATGCGGTGCTAACTTTAGCAGAGACAGATCGCACAACCTGCTGTGCCGCTTGATTGCTAATCACCGAGCCTACAAAATTACGCGACGGGGTTGTCGTGTACTCAACAACGCTCTGTTGCGGCGACGATGTTGTAACTGTCGCTGCTTTTGCCGAAAAATCGCGCGGAATCGTAATACGCATATAATAAGCACCGTCGTTCAAGCCTTTCGTTGCTTCGTCTGCCGATACAAACTCCCACTTCATGCTATGATTATGCTTTAGATTATCAACCGTTTGCTGCCCGATTTGTACAAAGTTGCCGTTTAGCACCGCGCCTTGATCTTCATTCACGACGGCGACCGGCAAATGCTCAGTGCTGCCATACGGATCCCACACGCTACCAAGAAAAAATCCGCCATACAAAATCGGAATAATTGACAATGCGATGCACGAAATTAACAGCATACGGTTATGCCGCAAATTCGCCCATTCGGCACGGACCGCATCGCGCCGGTCGCGCAATTTTGCTTTTATTTTTTCAGTCATCATACTTCTCCTTTGAGCGCGTCGTCGATAATTTCTTGCATCGTCACGTTAGACAAGCTGCGCCGCCACGCCAATTCCGCTTCGTGCATTTTTTCCTGCACCACAGACATGCCTTTTTCAACAGCGCGGCGACGGTTCTTAAACACGCGTTCAACAACGCCCGCTGGCTGGAAAAACGGTTCATTGCCCTCAATCGCCTCAACGACCATCAACAGCGTAATTAGCCGCATCGGCCGCGCCAATACAAATCCGCCTTTTGCACCAGGCTCGGACAAAATTAGCTCCGCAACGACCAACCGACGCGTAATTTTTGCCAAATACGACGGCGATACCGCCATGCGCTCGCTCAATTCGGCGTTAGTAATAGGGGATAGGTTGCGCGACGCAATAAGCGCCAAAATACAACACGCTTGTTCAGTCGCTGTCGACAGTTTCACGGGGACGATACTCCAATCATCGATAAGTTATATCCATAATCCATGATACGCAATTTACTAAAAAAGTCAACCGCCTATTTATCATTTCGCGCCCGTAGATAAATTCATGCGCCATAAAGAAAGCCCCCTGCTTCACTAGGGGACTTTCTTACTATTTTTGAGCTAGTAGCTTTTTCCGCGCCCAGAGGAGCGTTCTACATGTATCCGCCCATACCGCCCATGTCCGGCGTACTTGGAGCTTCTTTTTCCGGCACATCAACCACTAATGCGCCCATTGTCATTGCCGTACCGGCGATTGAGGCGGCATTCTGCAATGCCTCTTTCGTGACGCGCACCGGATCAACGACACCGCTCTTCTTTAGGTCAATTAGCTCGGTCGGGTGATTCACGTCAATACCCTGCCCTGCCTTAGCCTTACGCACTTGTGGCAACCACTCGTCAGCGTTCAAACCGGAGTTTGCAAGCAGAATACGGAACGGCTGCTCCAACGCATTTACAAGCAACTTCTCGCCTGCCGCGACCGACGCGTCTTTACTGCCTGCATATTTGTAGTTGCCAGCCAAATCAACCAGCGTCACGCCGCCGCCCGGCACGATTCCCTCGGCAAGCGCTGCCTTAACTGCTGCGACCGCGTCGTCGACGCGATATTTCTTCTCTTCAATTTCCGTCTCAGTCGCACCACCAACCTTAATCACTGCAACTTCGCCCGTCAACGCTGCCTGGCGCTTTAGCAGGTTATTGCGCGTGTAGTCGCTTGACGTCTCTTCAACTTGTACGTCAATTTGGTCGACGCGCGCCTGCACTTCACTCTTGCTGCCTGCGCCTTCAACGATCGTCGTCACGTCTTTTGTAGCGATAACTTTACGCGCTGAACCGATCACGTCGCTGCCAACGTTGTCAAACGCCATGCCTGTGTCGTCAGTAATAACTTTTGCACCAACCAATGCCGCGATGTCATACAGTACATCTTTGTCGCTCGGCGCTTTGATCGCGAGCGTGTTGAACGAACCTTTCAAACGGTTCAGCACCAGCAAGCTAAGTGCTTCGCCATCTACATCATCAGCAATCAGCACCAAATCCTTCTTACCGCTTTGCGCAATCATCTCAAGCAACGGCACAAATTCTTGCGCTGACGAAACTTTCTTGTCAGTCACCACAACCGCCGGCTTGTCATACACTGCTTCCATGCGCTTTGGATCAGTCACCATGTATGGACTGATGAACCCGCGCTGCACTGTAAAGCCTTCAACGACTTCGCTTTCCAATTCCAGACCGCGCCCTTCTTCAACTGTCACGATACCATTTGGGCCGATCTTGTCCATCACATCGGCGATCAGCGCGCCAATCGCTTCGTCGCCCGCCGAAATCGTCGCAACTTCCGCTACGCGCTTTTTATCGCCTTTAATGTCTTCCGATAATTTAGTCAATTCTTTAGTAATTTCAACCGCAGCGCGCTCCAATCCTTTGCGCAGCAGCATCGGATTGTGTCCGGCGGCAATCAATTTGTTCGCTTCGTGCAGAATATGATAGGTCAATACTGTCACCGTTGTCGTACCGTCGCCCGCGACGTCATTCATCTTGTTGGCGGCTTGTTTAATCAGCTCAGCACCGACCTTAAAACCAAGCGTTTCATCATCGACATCAGCGATGTCAATACTCTTCGCCACCGTTACACCGTCGTGCGTCACACTTGGACCACCATAACTTTTCCCGACTACAACGTTACGCCCTTTCGGACCCATCGTAGTCTTGACTGCGTTATATAGTACTGCCGCTCCGCCTAACACGCGGCGACGTGCATCTTCATCGTAAAAAACTTTTTTCGCCATATATTTACTCCTCTACTGTTGCGAGGATATCCTCGTCTTTGATAATCAAATATTCTTCCTTGTCAAGCTTGATCGTTGTTGCCGCGTAATTTTTATACACAACCTTTTGATCATTCTTCACGTCTTTAACGTCCGACCCGACAGCGATAACCTTCGCCGCCTCTGACTTTTCTTGAGCCGATTCAGGGAGCAGAATCCCACTCGCAGTTTTACTCGGTTTCTTCTCCTTGACGGCGACAACGAAGTGCGCCATCGGCTTGATCGGTGAACTCATTAATTACCCCTTTCGTGTTAACTGGCACTCTCTATGTACGAGTGCTATTTCTAGCACTCAGTATATACGAGTGCTAGAAAATGTGCAAGAGGTTTTACAAAAATAATTTCGAGTTCCTAATGTATACTATAAGTATGAGCACGGTAGCTACCCTGAAACGATTAGCGCATATCATATATCGTGCTATGATAGTCGCCGCGATTGCGGCGATGGCGTGGCACATCCACTGGCTGCACAAAGACCAAGAATTTAAGCAGCTGCAAATTGACTTAACGACAGCACGCTTAAACAATCTGAAAGAGTGCCACCTGCACGATGACGCCGAATGCCCCGAGGGTAAATATAGCAATTCTGCAGAAATCATTGAGAAGATGAAAGCAAACGCAGGCAGCTGGTTTTAATTACATTACGCCGTTTTGTCTAAATTTCATCTTTCACACGTCACATCTAGCATGCCCAGGATCTAACAATCAACCAAAATAGCGGCTAACTCGGCCGCTATTTTAGAAACTTTCGATTTTGCTTCGCCTAGCTTTCGATAATTGTACCGACTTGCCCGTCAAGCGCGTCGCTTGCATGCTCAAGGCTCGCAATAATAGCGCGGCGGCCTGGTTTTTGCGCGAATTTCATTGCTGCTTGCACTTTCGGCAACATACTGCCCGGCGCAAACTGGCCAGCGTCCACGTACCTTTGCATTTCCTGCACTGTTGTGCGCCCGATCGCACGCGCCGTCGGTTTGCCGTAATCAACCATCGCGTTATCGACTGCCGTCAAAATCACTAGCGCTTCCGCATCAACCGCATCGGCAACAACTGCCGCGGTGAAGTCTTTATCGACAACTGCCTCAACACCCTCAAGTCCTTCATCTGTAGTTTCAACAACCGGCACGCCACCACCGCCGCCCGTAATAACTGTCACGCCAGCGTCAAGCATCGCCTTCACCGTATATTCTTCAACAATCCGCAGCGGCTTCGGCGACGGTACAACGCGGCGCCACCCGCGCCCAGCGTCTTCCTTGAATACGAAGCCCCTGCCGTTTGCCGCAGCGCTAGCGTCGTCTTTCGTTTTGTAGAATACGCCGATCGGTTTCGTCGGGTCTTTAAATGCTGGATCATCTTTGTCGACAACAACCTGCGTCACAACTGTCGACGCAACACTATGCATATGGCGGCGGCTAAACTCATCAATCAGCGCCTGCTGCAGCCAAAATCCGATCGCGCCCTGGCTCATCGCAACGCACGTATCAAGCGGAAACGTCGGCACTTCCGCCGTGTTAATTGATTCCTCGTGCAGAACAATATTGCCGACTTGCGGACCATTACCGTGCACGATTACCAATCGATACCCGTTCAAAATCAACGGCACCAGATGGCGCGCCGTCGCATCGGCAACACGCTGCTGCGCGTGCGCCGACGCTTCGCCTTGTTTTTGCAGGGCATTGCCGCCCAGTGCAACGACAACTGTTTTCCGGTTCATCAATGAATCATCCCGAACAACGCGATCACAACGAGGCTAATCGCGGCAAAGATTATCATAATCGGCAGCGTGCGCTTCAACCAGGTGCGGTACGATACGCCAGCGAGTGCTAGCCCGCCCATCAGCGACGCGATCGTTGGCGCCATCATATTAAGTACGCCAGACGCTGTCGCGAAAGCCGCCACAACAACTTCTTTACCGACGCCAACCAGCTCGGCCACTGGTGCAATAACCGGCATCGTTGCTGCCGCCAAACCAGATGATGACGGGATGATAAATGACATTGGCAGGAAGAAGATGTACGCCAACACGCCAACGAATCCTTGCCCGACATGTTTCAGCGAATTTTCACCCCAGCTGATAATTGTGTCTTGAATACCGCCGCTCTGCATAACAACGCCGACGCCCGCTGCTACCGCGATAATAAGGGCGACGCTTAGCAGGTCAGCCGAACCTTTCAGGAACGCATCAACGACAAACACTTCCTCTTTTTTGAATTGACGGTAGTAAATCGTTGCAATCACGATTGTTGAAATCAAGAATAGCGCCGAAATTTCATTGAAATACCAGTCGCCAAACGGAAGCGAATGTCCGATACCGAACAATGCGCCAACTACCGGCACGTCGCTTGCCGCAGTATACAAGTCTTTGAAGAGCGTCACGCCCCACTTCTCCCACGGCATAAGCGAAATTGTCATGCAGACAAATGTCAGCGCGAATACAATCATCACCGCAATACGCGAACGCGTAAACTTCGGCACGTTTGTCATATCAAGCGCCGTCGTCGCCGGCTTATAGCGCACGTCATCTTTGTAGTTGCCTTTTTTCACTTTCGCGGCGTAGCGCATCGTAAACACAATCGCCGCAACCAAACACAACAGCCAAATAATCGCCTGAACGCCAAGCACTTTGTCCAGCTCAACGCCGGCAGATTTCGCTGCAATACCTGTCGAAAATGGATTTAACGTCGAGCCAAGCACACCCGAGCCAGCGCCAAGCACAATCACCATTACCGCGGTCATCGCATTGTAGCCGGCTGCCATCATGATCGGCACGACAAGCGCATAAAACGCCACCGTTTCTTCTTGCATACCGTACGTTGTACCGCCGATCGAGAAGAATACCATCAAGATCGGAATAAGCCACTTCTCTTTGCCCTTCATCTTGCGGAGCAGCGCGCCAAGCGTCGCATCAAGCGCGCCGGTTTTCATCGTTACGCCCAAGAAGCCGCCGAGAATGAGAACGAACACGATAACATCAAGCTTCTCAGACATACCTTTGATCGGCGCGATAAAGGCATCCCACAGCCCTTGGCGACCATCATGCGTGACAGTGTTGCCGTCATCGTCTTTTTTCGGCTCGCCGCTATCGTCGAGATCGACGATTTTCTGTTTATCGACTTTCGAATACGTGCCTGATTCGCGATTGCCGTCTTTATCAAGTTTATATTGACCAGACGGGATAACCCACGTCAGCGTTGCCATTAGCGCAATCACGACGAACAATACGGTAAACGCCGATGGCGATCGCAGCTTCTTCTTAACTTTTTTAATTTTTTCTACCATGTTGGAGCCTCCTTCACTCCGTTATTTTACAGCGTCAACGCCATGACGGCCTTGATGGTATGCATGCGATTTTCAGCTTCGTCGAATACGACGCTATGTTTACTGCGGAAGACCTCGTCAGTCACTTCCATGCAATCCAGACCGTATTGATCGTGGATCTGCTGGCCGATCGTCGTATTCGTGTCGTGGAAGGACGGCAAGCAGTGCAAGAACTTCACGTTTAGATTGCGCGTCTGTTCAAGCATTGCGCGGTTGACTTGGTACGGCTTAAGGAGAGCGATGCGCTCAGCGAATTGATCTTCTTCGCCCATCGACGCCCACACATCGGTGTAAATTGCGTCTGCGCCCGCAAGCGCCTCGCCGTGATTATCAGTAACCATAATCTTCGCGCCGGTTTCTGCAGCGATCGCGCGCGCCGTTTCGAGGATTTCGCCGACCGGGTGCAATTCGCGCGGCGCCAGGATTCGGAAATCAACGCCCATTTTCGCCGAACCAATCAACAAGCTGTTCGCCATATTATTGCGCCCGTCACCGACAAACACCAGCTTCGCGCCTTTCAGCTTGCCGACATGTTCTTCAATCGTCATGAAGTCCGCCAAAATCTGCGTCGGGTGGAATGTGTCGGTCAAACCGTTCCACACCGGCACATTTGCAAATTCTGCCAAGCCTTCAACCGTCGAGTGCTTGAAGCCGCGGAATTCAATACCATCAAACATGCGGCCAAGTACCTTTGCCGTATCTTCAACCGATTCTTTCTTGCCGAGCTGAATATCATCTTTACCCAAGAACTCCGGCGCAACACCGAGGTCGTTTGCGGCAACCGTGAATGCGCAGCGCGTCCGCGTTGAGGTCTTTTCAAACAGTAGCGCGACCTGCTTACCTTCGTGCAAACGGTGCGCTTGACCATTTTTCTTTTGACGCTTTAATTCGTGCGCCGTATCAAGCATCAAGCGGATTTCGCTCGGCGTGAAATCTTTCAGCGTTAGAAATGACCGCCCGCGCAACTCGCGCGAGAGCGCCCACTTGCCGGATGGCACGGTATTTGGCTCTGTTTTTTCAATAAATCGCGGCGCAACCGCGCTTGGCATGTTTGCGACCGGAACGCTAACTCCGCGATTATCATTTACTTCAATGCGGTGCTTCAACTCTTCGCGCACCAGCGGCATACTCATACAGCGCGGACCGCCGCGACCGCGGCCAAGCTCCGAGCCAGAAATTTCAATCACTTCAACGCCAGCATCGCGCAGTTTTTGGTTCGTCACATAATTACGATCATATGTCACCACCACGCCTGGCGCGATCGCAAGCGTGTTGCTTCCGTCGTTCCATTGCTCGCGGGCTGCCGCGATTTCGTCGCCGCCGCCGCACTCAATCAGTGTAATTTTCGGAAGGCTAAGCGCTACGCGCAACGCATGCTCTAAGTCATTTTCGCGCGTAATCTTCGGGTATTTTTGTCCTTCGACTTTTTCCAGAATAAACAGATTCAAGTGTCCTTCAGCGTCGCGGATTTCCGGATGAATTGTGAACTTGTCATAGTCAATCATCGTGAACACCGTATCAAGGTGCATGAATGCATGGCTCTTTGGAATTTGCAGGGCAATAATTTTCTTAAATTCCGAGCCGGCAAACAAATTTGCCGCCATCGTTTCGATCGCTTCCGGTGTCGTACGCTCGCTAATACCGATTGCCATTGTTGTGCGATTCAAGATAAGCTCATCGCCGCCCTCCATTGAAAACTTCTCGTCGCGGTTATACCACACCGGAATATTTTTGCCGGCAAACCGCGGATGATGATCAATGATGTAACGCATAAATAGCGATTCGCGGCGCCGCGCCGGCCAGTGCATACGGTTAATCGTCAGCCCGCGCCCAATTGCCGCCGCTGGATCGCGCGTAAAGTACAAATTCGGCATCGGATCAAGATAGAATGGATAATGATCCTGCTCAACCATGTCATGCAGTTGCTCGCTATGCTCGGCTGGTAAGTTGATTTCGTCTTTACGTACGCCCGCCATGAGCTTGCGTACCATTTGGCGCGGCTCCATACCGAGCAAGTATTCTGCCAATGCCCTCGTAACGCGACGTTCGCCCTGTTTGCTCGCCGCAAGCATTTCATCGACAAACCGCCGCCGCACCGCGTCGTCCGCCAATGATTCTGCTGCCAGCTCGTCGAGATACAGCACCTCAATGCCGCGCTCACGCAACACGTTCGCGAACCGGTCGTGCTCTTCCTGTGCCACTTTCAGGTGCGGAATATCGTCGAATAACAAATCATGCAATGTTTCCGGCGTCAGATTTTCTAATTCTTCGCCCGGGCGATGCAGCAGCACCGTGCGAAGCCGTCCAATTTCCGATGTAATATAAATAGGTTCGTCCACCCTAACCCCCTGCGGTTGTGTATGTTAACTTGTTAATGCTTATATTGTAGCAGATTATACCACAGGCGCAAGCAATTAATTTTTATCACCAAAACTTGATTCACTCAACGAATCCAGAAAGAAGAATTAACTTAAATCAACAAAAAGAGCAACCCGCTAAGCTAGAATAAGTAGTGAAAATAAGCTTAATTTAGGAAGGAGCTGCCCCGAATGATTTAGCAGATATTCACTTTCCTAGGAGGCCACATATATGAAACATGATTTATTAACGCTCACCGATTCTCTTATCCTGCAAAAAGACGTTGACGACTTAGTTCGTTTACGTCATATTATCCTGGAGCTATACTCGTCTGAGTTTGAAGTTGAAAAACTAAGTCTGATTGAACTAAATGAATACATTGACGAAGCATGCGCCGCTTTGGAAGAAAATAAAGATCCCAAAGAAATCGTCAATCTAAAGATACGACAACTACAGAATTCATAGAATGTATTGCGTGCTAGTGCAATTGACGTACTCACCCCAGATAAACTCAAACACGCCGCTTGCCGGCTCTAGATTTTTCTTGTAAAAAGCCGTATGATAGCTCGTATGAAAAAATTACTGCACGCTCATCATCCATTTCGTATTTTCCTCGTCTCCGCCCTATTGACAATTGGGCTGGGCGCGTGGACGGTGTACAATAAAGGACTTGAAGCCCTCTGGCTGTTTGTCGTGCTCGTTCTCCTTGAGGTGACCTTCAGTTTTGACAATGCCGTTATTAATAGCCGCATCCTAGCGCGCATGTCAAAGTTCTGGCAAACGATGTTTTTAACAGTTGGGATTATCACTGCGGTGTTTGTAGTGCGATTCATTTTACCGATCGTCATCGTTATGTTATCAAGCCAACATGATTTTATAAATGTGCTTCATATGGCGCTTCATCAACCAGCAGCCTATAGTGCCACATTGCATAGCGCCGCGCCAATTATTAATGCATTCGGCGGTACGTTTCTTTTGATGATTGGCATTAGCTATTTCATGGATCGTAATAAAGATCTCTACTGGCTTGAGCGAATCGAAAAGATGATGTCGCGGTTCGGGCGCTACGAAGTGTTTAAGGTGTTCGTAATGTTGCTCGTCGCAATGGGGCTGTACGCCACTGCCGACCCAGCGCATCGTGAAGCAATTTTGGCGGCATCAGTGCTCGGCACGCTTGTACATTTAGCGCTTGAGTTGTTTGGCGATTACTTCTCAGCGCGGCAATCGCACGCTAGAGTATTAACCGGCATGGCGGCATTTGCTTCGTTCGTTTATCTCGACATTCTCGACGCTTCATTTTCGCTTGACGGTGTAATCGGCGCCTTTGCGATTACCAACGACGTGATTTTAATCATCGCAGGACTAGGCGCCGGCGCATTATGGGTGCGGTCGCTAACGGTGTACTTGACGCGAACAAACAAGCTTGCCAAGTATCGCTATCTAGAACACGGCGCACACTGGGCGATTTTAGCACTCGGCGTTGTTATGCTCGTAAAACTTTACCATGTCGATCCGCCGGAGTGGTTCGTCGGTTCAATCGGACTTATCTTTATTGCCACTGCAATTGGTTCAAGTGTACTCGAAAAGACTTATGCCGACCACCGTAAAAAACGCTCAATCGCTCAAAAAATCAAAACGCGCTTGATTGGAAGATAACACGAACTGTCATTACGCAGCGGATAAATTTTGATACTATCGGCTCCGGGGCTATCGCTAAGTTATTCCCAGCGAAACACGCGCGTCGAAATGAAATACACGACGACCGTCACGCTGAATACCACCAACACTTGCCCGCTCACCGCAAATAAACTAGCATTCTCTGCCATAATCAACCGGAAACCGTCAACTACCGATGCCATCGGAATGAACTGCGAAATCCCCCGCAGCCACTCTGGAAACAGATAGCTCGGGAAGAACGCGCCAGATAAAAACATCATTGGGGACGATACGATATTCGTGAGCGCTGACGATTGATTTTCATTCTTCGCCCACGAACCCATGAGCAGCCCCAGGCTTACCATCATCGCCGCCGCCAGCATGAGAAACAAACTAAACGTTAACCAATCGCCGCGCATTTGAAAGCGGAACATCAAGTGCCCAACCAGCAACATCGATGCTGCGCTCAGTAAGGAAATCATTGTATAGACGATCATCGTCGCCAAGATTAACTGTCCTGACGTAAACGGCGCCGCCCGCAGCCGCCGATATGCGCCCTTTTGCTTCTCTGTCGGCATTTGATTCGCCAATCCAAAGATACCCATGCTCATCAAACTGAATGCTAGTAGTCCGGTAAACGTATAATCAAATGTTTTCAATGCTTTATCGCCCACCGCCTGCGACGCTACCTTTAGCGGCGCTTCCGGCTGCCCCATACCTTTGTTGATGCCGTCTGCTACCTGCGTCATCACAGCGCTCAGCGTGCTACCAGCTTGATCCGAACCTTTTGCATAGAGTACATTAATCGTACCGCTCGGACGATGGTCGGCGCCGGGCTTGCCAAAATCCACCGGCAGCTCAATAATACCGTCCAGCTGCGAGCGCTTCATTTTTTCCTTTGCTTCATCCATGCCGCTGACATCCTGGATTTTCAGCACCGAAACATCGCCCTTCTTGGCGTTCTCGACAAATTGTTTGGCGAACCGGCTATCAGAATGATTGATAATCGCAACTTTTAGCGACGCTGATTGGTTATTGAAAATCGTGCCGAACACCAGCAAAAAAATCAGCGGAAACAAAAAGGTAAAAAACAGCGCTATTTTATCGCGCATAATGCGCTTCGCTATCGCCACTACTTGACCAAATACGCCCGTCCAGTATGCTTTCATCAGTCTCGAATCGCCTTTCCTGTTAAATCAATGAATACGTCTTCTAAATTCGCCTGCTCGACGACCTGTTTTTTCTTGAAACCGCGCGCGAGGAGCGCCTCAATCAAATTATGCGGCGTATCAGTCGTCAAAATCTTGCCGTTGTCCATGATCGCCAGCCGGTCGCACAAAACTTCCGCTTCGTCCATATAATGCGTCGTCAATATGATTGTCATACCTTCACTGCGGATCTGTTTGATCAAGTCCCACATGTTGCGGCGCGCCTGCGGGTCAAGTCCGGTCGTCGGCTCATCGAGAAACAATACTTTTGGCGTATTCACTAGTGTTGAGGCAATAGCAAACCGCTGCTTTTGCCCGCCGGAAAGCTGCTCAACATAGCTTTTCGCTTTGTCGATCAGTTGAACTTTTTCAAGCAATTTATCGGCGTTCACCCGCGTACCATATAGGCTTGCGAACATTTTCAGTTGTTCGCGCAAATTCAGCTTGTCGTAAAAGCTGGTCGCCTGCAGCTGGATGCCGATGATATGTTTAATTTTCTTTGGTTGTTTGGCAACATCAATGCCGTCAATAGTCGCCTGTCCGCCATCAATCGGTCGAAGCGCCTCAAGCATCTCAAGCGTCGTCGTTTTGCCGGCGCCATTCGGCCCGAGAATACCGAAAATCTCGCCCTCACCCACGCTAAACGACACGCCGTCTACCACGTTTGTGCCGCCATACGTTTTCACTAGCTCGTTTGCCTCGACAATTTGTTTCGTCTGCGTCATGGTCTTCCTATAGCTCTGCCTCTATTCACTTTAGTATATTACTCCTTTCTCGAAAGCATAGCAAGCAGTTACTTCAATATCGGTTTATACCTACGGTTTCGCAGTTGTCTTAATGTCAGCATGCTGCTGTCGATACTCGTCGATAAGAGCGATGTCGCGCACGTCCTTTTCTCTCGCGTGATCACACTTCCATTCGTGCATTGACTCAAGGCTCCAATAAGGTATTTCGTCGATATACACCGCGCTTTCGCGCATCGTTTCTAAATCATTACCAAACCAGTCCACCATAATTTCAAAGCGACCGATAGATATATAATCAGAACCGTCTTCGTGCTGTTGTATCTTATAATTCTGGTGCTTAAGATTGTTAAAAACATCGTGCGATACAAGCAGGTCGATATCACCCGCCGCGCGTATACCAAGCGTATCAAGCAGTCCGCTGCCGACTACCATGAAACTGCCGTCTGGGAGTGATAATTGTGATATAGCCTTTTTAATATCCATAGGAAACCGTTTCGACATATTTAGATAACGTATTATAGCGGTTTTCAAATAATATATGTTATACCACTACCACCATAGAGTAATTCATATCCACCGAAAGTGCAAAACATCACGAAATATGCCATACTTATAATTATGCAGCAATTACAGCACGCAGCGGCGAACAAGCAACGAATGACGAAGCGTATCGCTATATACGCGTGTTTCATAGTATTCCTAGTTATTGGCGTGATTGTTTATCTATGGACGCCGGCGCGGCAGCGCGTACAATCAATTATGACTGTGGCGACACTTGATCGTTCGCCTGGGCAAATGCAGTTTCCCAACATTAATACGAGCGAACTTAGTCCGGCACGGCAGCGGATAATCCAGATTGCCCGTAGTGAATTTACCGCGCAAGCCGACGGCACAAAATACAGCCAAGGTAGCCATGAGCCGTGGTGCGCCGATTTTGTCAGTTGGGTTATGAATCAAGCAGGTGTACCGCTGAAAAATCCGCATACGGGTAGCTGGCGTATTCCTGGCACATTCACGCTGCGCGAATATTATCAGGCGGCAGGACGATTCAAGCCAGCGGACTCCGGCTATGTACCGCAGGCGGGTGACGTAGCGATCTACCGCAATTCACCTGTATTTGGCGACCACACGCATATCGTGCTTGATTATAATAAAGGCGCGCTCGTCACCGTTGGCGGCAACGAAGCAAACCGCGTGCGCGTCATGACGAACACCGGTAAGCGCTATGAAGGATTACTTGGTTATGGTGTGCCAGAGTAGCAGGCAAAGTTACCGTAAAATTACTTCTTCTACAACAACGCTATTACCCGCCGATACACCGCAAGCGCCGTTTTAGCCTTTTCGAGCGATACCGATTCATCGGTTGTGTGCGCTCGCGCAAAATCGCCCGGACCATACACGACCGTTTGCACACCGATGTCCTGAAAGAATGCTTGGTCAGTTGCGCCTAGACTTACAGAAACCTTGCCCTCTGGCAAACATGTTTGCACCGCGCGCAAAATCGGTGCATCGTCCGCACAGAGCGCTGAGTTCACCGGCTCTGCTGCGTAGCGCCACGAGAAGTCGTACTCCTCTGCAAATACATTCATTTGCCGCTCAAAAGCTTCGTCAAGCCCTGGCGTTGTACGAATATCAAGCGCCACATACGTTTTATCGGCGGTTTTATTTGCCGAAAACGATTGGCTCGGCGATACGCGCGTCGGCGTAAATGACGGCTCGCCAAGCATATTGTGGCGGTACGTTTGGTGTAATGTTTTGCGAATATCTGGCAATCCCATCAAAAAATGCGCCATTTTCGGCAGCGCGCTCGCCTGGTAATTCTCTTCCTGCGACGCATGCCCCGCCGTACCACTAAACTCTAACTCAACGAACCGGTTGCCGCGGTGCCCAACTTCGATCCGATCGCCATCTGTCGGTTCGGCGATTAAGCAACTCGCTTCCGCATAGTTTGCCCGCTGCGCAAAAAATTTCGTAAATGCCGCCGAACCCGCACCATCAACTTCTTCGTTTGCCACCGCCACGCACCACACATCAAAATCATCACGGCGTGCATTAATATATTCTTTTGCAATGATCATTTGCAAAGCCACACCCATTTTCATATCGCCCGAACCTAATCCATAGAGCCGTTTGTCCCGCACGTACGCCTGCCACGGGCTGCGCGACCACGCCGATTCATCGCCCGGCGCCACCGTGTCGACATGCCCGCACAAAATAAGTGCCCGGGACGCTGCGCTGTTTGCTGCAAGTACCACGCCAGCTGTAAACATGTCGTCAGTAAATACGTCATCAAATTCCGCACCACGGAACCAGTCAGCACAGAATTTCAAAATCTCCGCCTCGCCGCCTGATACCGACGGAATAGCAATAAGTTCTTTAGCAAGTTTTGTAACTTCTTCCATGGCGCGAACCTTTCACGATGTCATCAATGTTTGTTAAAATTGTATCACAACATCGTGCCGGGTTCGCCGGTTCTTCATCTTTATTCTTTAAGTCGTTAAGCGGACAATAGTTATTACATTCTTTGCATAGCTCCGCCATATCTGCCGTCACCTCAAATAACTGCGCATCGCGCATGCCCAAGCTTCGTGCAATAGGTTCGCTCTTGCCGTTAGCGAACACCACCGACGCAACACCTTCGTTCGCCAGCTCGTTCACGAGTGCCGCCATAGCAGCCCGTGCCAGTCCGCGCCCACGATACGCTTCTTTTGTGATAACCGAACCGATTTCCGACATTGGTACGCTATCTATACACCGCGGGCGGGGCGCTGTTGCGCTTGCGTAACTGACTAGTTCGCCATCAATAAACGTCGCTAAGCCTTTCGAAGAATCATTCACGCCGCGCTCAGCGATTTCTTCCGGCGTCACAGCAATCATTGTTTCGCCGCCTTCAATTGTTTGCATAATCATTGCCGCGACCGCCGATCCAACCTCAGCGCGCACATCAGGCGATAATTCGTGCATAAGAGCGTGCGACACCTCTGTCGTCTTGCCTGTTCTATTTTTTACTAACTCCTTGCGCATTCTTTTATTATAACATAAAACGTAAGTATTTACAATAACTTGACGATCTACCTGCTGATTCGTACTATATGCAGTATGAATATTTCGAGTCCTGACTTCGCTGACGGCGCTAAAATCCCAAAAGCTTGCGCACGGCTTGGCGGTAATCAACGCCCGCCGCTCGAAATCAGCGACGTGCCGGCAGAGGCCAAAAGCCTAGTGATCATTTGCCACGACCCCGATGCGCCCGGGCGTGATGGATTTTACCATTGGACGGTTTGGAATTTACCGGGCAAAACCGCTAAAATTTCTGGCGAATCACTGCCCGCGGGCGCGGTCGAAGGTGTTACGAGTTGGGGTCAGCCTGGCTGGGGCGGACCGCAACCGCCATTTGGCACACACCGCTATCAATTTTATGTGTACGCGCTGGACACGACACTGGATTTACCAAGCGACACCAAGCCCAAAGAACTCATCGCCGCCCTCACACCGCACATTATCGATCAGTCCATGTTGACTGGAAAGTTTGGTGTGTTTGATATTTTGCGGCGAGAATAAACACTACTTATTTATACGAACAACCCATCCGGTACCACCTGTATCACTTTAACCTAACTTCAACCGAAACATCCTTGACGATTAGCACAGAAAACAACAAAAATTTGCCCAGTAAATAGCTAACTCGAAAACTTAATCACACCTGGCTTAGAATATCAAGCCAACTTCATATGGGAAAAGTATAGATAAATTCTTAGGCTCATTACTAAAAATAATCCTTTTTGAATATGCTATCATAAAACCGAGTTCAAACATCGTACCTTTCCCTATTGCTCCTCCAGGATTGCATATTATGATTGCGTCTGCTTTTTTAAACTTATTCATGTGATCGTATTTATGTCTCCAGGCATCTCTCTTATTATACAATTCTTGCCCCTCTAACAAGATAAAATCTGTGCCCAGAGTTTCAGGAACTACTTTGTCTGTCCAAGGACTTAATACTTGAATATTACGCGTAGTCAAAACCTTAATAACTCCACTAATCTCAGCTAAATGCTCCTGAAAGCTACCGCAAACAACTACTTTTCTAAACTCTTGCAAAGCTAGCCCTTGGATAATATTCTCCGTTTTATTATATAAATAACTTTTTTTAAGGTAAAACTCTTCCAGCTTAGGCTCAATGATGTTAAACACTAGACCAAACTTTACAAATACATAGATAGCCAACTGCTGCTGTTCTTCCTTTGAGAACTCTTGAAATATTCCCGTCGCATACAGCCTAACACTCTTGTTATCCAAATTTCCAGCTTCCGCCAGCATATCTACAACCATATCTAGCTTCCGCAACAACTCTCCTGTTACTAAAGTTTCGTTAAAAAATATCTGCTTTTTCTTTAAAAGCTTCAATCTACCTGTTTGTAGCCTAAAAATATTTACCTCGTTAGTATCAAGATGTACCAAAATAATTTTATCCTTCGACATGATTACTCCTTTACTTTATAGTGACTTAAAGCATTCACATATTTTTGCATAAACTCTTCTTTGCGATCCGCATTATACTGCATAATAAACCGCAGATGCTCCAACGGCACGATAGTATCAAAGAAATGATACTTATTATTTATATTGGTCAAAAACTTAAAATTCTCACCGCTGCCGATGCAAAAGCAAACGGTTGTATCAATATTAAAATCGATCTGGCACCTCAGCGAATCTACGATAAAAGGATGTAAACATTTTTTAGAGCTGCATTTTCATAGTAGTTACAATTTACCCAATTACCTTTCAAATTTATCTTTTCAATACCTAGCGGACACACAAAATTCATGTAAAATTGTTTATAAAATTTCTGGCGTCCGCCGTATTTTTCCATCACCTCATACAAGAAGCTTGACGAGCGTTTATTCGCTCCAAAAGCATTTATGAAAATCCCTGTATCCTCTTGTAAATGATTGACATCTTCAAACGGTACGCCAGTAAGCGCTGTTCCGCGTTGCGCTGGCGAGCTGCCCAAAATCATAAACCGCCGCTTATTGTCGTGATAGTACCGTTGATAAAACCGATGTGTTATTTGCGCTATTTGCCGCTGATTAGCGCCAGTAAGCGGATTGATTAGACGATATTTTTTCCGGCAAATTTATGCCAGCACTTTTCAGACTATCATAAAATTCTAGTATTTTTTGAACAGCAGTTTTAGATTTCATGCGGATTCTTATTGTAAATGATGTACATTAGTAAAGCGTATAAAAATTGCTTATTTCACTGTAAAATTTAGCGGGCTTCCGACAGTCCAGTAATAGCAACGATAATGGTGCTAACAGCAAGGCTTCCGACCAAAAATTCAAGTGGGACGTCGGGTTTCAGGTAAGCAAAAAACGCCGTGCCAATCCACATCACGGCGATGATTCCCGCGGCATACGGATAGCGAACTTGCATCACCCATTGTTGTAATTGTTTCATGATAATTCTCCTTTTTGTAACAACATGGCGTAGGCGGCTCTGTCACGCTCCGCAACCTTGCTCATCCAGTCCATCACTATTTCTTGCGCCAGCTCAATACTCATCGGCGACGAACGCACCGCCTCGCTGATTCCATAGATATTAGCGTGAACCTCGGCCAATTCCAGGGCGTCATGGACAATCCGCCAATAATGTGTCCTTCGATATTCATCGCCGCACGCCAACCTAGCTGCTGCTAAATAATGGTACAAACCGCGCTGCAACATGATATCAACGCTGTCTAACCTGACAGCAAAACGATTACCAGCGTTAATTTCATTAAGGAATAACTGGGTTATTTGCCGATTGGCAGCAAACGTGCTGGTTGTCGATTGAAGCAGCGTGTTCGCATATTCATAAATAGTGCGCGTCAAGCTGCGATCTTTGGCGATCACATCCAGTGCTTGATACAGCGTATGGTCATAAAACGCCAACATTGCTAGTGCCAATAAACCCATGTCAGCTCGATCTTCATACAACGCGCGATACTGCACGATCATGTGGTAAAATGAGGCGCGATGCCGCGGTGCTGCCACCGCCAAACCAAAGTCGATCAACGCAACTTTGTTGTCTCTCAGCAAATAAATATTGCCTGGATGCGGATCGGCCATAATGATATCTGCTTGTAAAATTGCGATTAAAAACTCGCTGCCGACCGTCACTAATTGCTGCTGCATATCAGAGCCAAGTTGGTCTTTGACAAATTGGTAGGTGTCGTTTCCCGCTTGTGCCTGTTCCACCACCTCGGTTAGCGGCAATCCTTCTATATAGTCCTGAACCAATATCAGCCGCGTTGAGTAATCAGCCAGCGTCTCTGGCACGACAACGTTGTCGGTACGCTTGGCAAAATATTCACGAATCGCCTGGGCTGTAATTAGCTCGCGCTGATAATCAGTTTCGCGCTTGGTGGTTTTGATAAACTCATCAGCAATTTCAACCAACGGAAAAATATCGTTCTTTAGCATAAACTGCCCCGCCCAACAGCAAAAACGCAGCGCCACAAAATCAAAATTCAGATAGCGCACCACGCTAGGGCGAAGAATCTTGATAATATACCGGCTACCTGGACGGTCAGCTACGCGACAGTGATAAACCTGAGCGAATGAACCCGTAGCGAACGGCTGATCTTCCTCGACAACTATTTGGCTAGCCTTGACCCCCAATTCTTGCCGCAAAACCTCGGCAACGTCAATTGGCTCAACTGCCACATCATCAAAAGCATCCAGCCGATATCCAGACGCAGCATACACCTGAGCCATCAGTTCAGTCGACGCCAAATGCTGTAAAAACTTGACATACACGCCACCTAAATTTTGACACTCGTCTGATAAAACTTTGAGCCATACTTGATCGCTGCGCCAAGCTCGCCACACCCGAAACAATGCCCGAACCACAAATAATAAGCGCACTTACCTAACCCTCCGGAACCCAATGAAGTACAACACCAGCGTCAAAACTAACACGCAAATATACAAAAATAATGGATCAATGCTCGTATTTACCAACAGCAGCATAGCCAGCCAAATCGCCACTATACTCACGAAAACAAAAGCATATCTCACATGTTTATTTTAGCATATAGACCAGTGGCTCTCCAGGGATTACTTGTTAAAGGCTCGTCAAATACCGCAATAAAAATAACAGTTCCCGCAGTTTAAAATAAGTAGTGAAAATAAATTTAATCTAGAGGAGAGACTGTTACGATAGAGGGTTTAGTGAACGCCCCTGCTAAGATGTATACATAGATATCTGTCACTTAACTTAAAAGGCTTAGAATCAACCCTTAGAGAGTTCGAAAACCACTACAATAATCCAGGTTTATTTTACAAGGTAGGTAGCTACTTAAAAACTAGGGAGTTTTCGGATTTGGTTAGTGAACGCTCAGGCGTTTTTACGAAAAATGTTATAATTATTACCAATATGAGTGACAAAGAGTATCAAGAAATATCGATATACCTAGATGATTCTGGTGTTTTCTCTCTTAATTCTGGGCATGATTATTTCATATACGCTGGATATCTGTTCTTGGATAACCATGAGCGTATCGCAGCAAGAGAGCGGTTCAAGACGATATCTAGAGAGATAAAATCTAGTCTCGGTATATCGATGGGGTCGGAGTTAAAAGCAGCCGGCTTAGGAATTAAATACAAGAGGAGTCTGTATAATTGTGTCAAGTCATTCAATAGCCTTAGTGCTACGGTGAGGCTGCCTGACGTCAATGAATCTATTATGGCAAATAAACTATCGATTCATCGCTACAAAGACTATGCCCTAAAGAGAATGATAAAGTCTAAGCTAGAGAAGCTAATTGCGTCTGGCAAAATTGACGCAGACAAGCCGGTTTCTCTGCGAGTCTACATTGACCAGCAACACACATCAACCAACGGATACTATAAACTCTCAGATAGCATTCGAGAGGAGCTAATACATGGAATTCGTAATTTTGATTACGGCATGTTTTACCCTCCGATACTCTTTGCCGACTTCAAAATTAGCATAAAGTTTTGCGATTCATCCCTAGATTATCTGGTTCAGGCAAGCGATATTCTAGCTAATCGCTTATGGTATGGCAGGAATTTCAATCATCCTAAGCTCTATACTAATATCCCATATCACAATGATATTTTATTGCCATAATGCTTGCGCCATTGTGATTAGTATAGTAGTATAGTTTTACAGACGTAAGTACTGTTGCACAGCCATAAGCGATCAAATTGATTAAGCGTATTGTAAATACGTCGCCTGGTTGGGATAACCCTTCTGATTCAGAAGGGTTATTTTTGTCGCCAACTTATTTTATATAAGAAGCTGTTCTTTTATAGTTGTATCTATAATCTGTAGAAAAACTAATCTACTACAGCGAGTTGCTGTGTTCTACGGTTCCATATTTCACCGCGTCTCACACCTGACGACACTGGCATGGTAAAATTAAATTATGAAGATATCTAGTCCTGCGTTCGCCGAAAACGCTAAAATCCCAAAAGCTTGCGCACGGCTTGGCGGTAATCGACGCCCAACACTGCGCATTG
This sequence comes from Candidatus Saccharimonadaceae bacterium ML1, assembly GCA_030253535.1. Classification (NCBI taxonomy): domain Bacteria; phylum Candidatus Saccharimonadota; class Candidatus Saccharimonadia; order Saccharimonadales (SeqCode); family Saccharimonadaceae (SeqCode); genus Candidatus Southlakia; species Candidatus Southlakia epibionticum. The sequence continues at coordinate 782,779 of CP124550.1, forward strand.
CCAGCGTGCCAGCAAATGCAAAAGTCTCGCCATTATTTGCCATGATCCTGATGCGCCCGGGCGCGATGGATTTTATCATTGGACTGTCTGGAATTTGCCGCCCGAGACAACCGAAATCGCTGCCGACACCCTGCCAAATGGCGCGGTTGAAGGCATAACCAGTTGGGGTCGTTCCGGCTACGGCGGTCCTCAACCGCCGTTCGGCACACATCGATACCAGTTCTTTGTTTACGCACTCAACACTGTACTTGGCATTCCAGCTACTACAAAGCCGCAAGCGTTGTCTGCTGCTATGCAGCTGCATATCGTCGACCAGGCGGTATTGACGGGAATGTTCAGCGCGTTGGATATTTTTCGAAAGTAGATTTAGACTAAACTATCTTGTACATGTCTTGATATACGCGTCCAATGTAGTTAACAATCTTTACATCAATCACCTTCCCCTCGTCAATATACTGCGCCACCATATCCGTAATGCATAAGCCCGCCCATGCAATTACATCGTTTGTCGTGGCGGCACCTTTCGCTCGCAATCTGTGAAATCCGCGTTGAAACTCTTCAATCCTTGGTAACAGCTTACCAGACACAACCGTTCGAGCATATCCGCCGGTTATATTGTTCGCGAAACAATATACCAATGCTTCAATGTACATACTTTTCCAAGTGAATCCATGCGGCGGACGGATATGGTTCGCAGCAATACATGTCTCGTACGACTGCTTCATCAATGCGCGGCTATGCGTCGAGCATGATTCTATTGCGTGAATATACTCGTGCAGCACAACGGTAACAACATTTGCTATAGCGCTTCGGCGGTACTCAATATACGGGCGCAGCAAGATAAAGTTGGTACCGCTAATCCGATGCCCAATCACGCCCGCACCGGGGATATTCGGCAATATATAAACTGTAAGCGTGGTATGCAAATCAAATGTCGAAGCGAGAAAGGTCTTAATATTCATAAGCAATTCATTAGTACGCGCAAAATCATACGCCTGGAGTAGATCGCGCCACCTCAGCACAGTTTTTTGCGCATCGCGCCAAACGAACGCCTCAAACAGCGGCATGCACGACAGCGTCCGCTCTGCAATTATCTGCGCATCATGCGAGCGAATATTACCAGCGTATAATTCTGCCAACAGCTGCCGCGGGTTGGCATTGTGCTGCAAAATACATTTTACATCGTGCAGTGCTTTTCGTTGTTCTTGCGACAACATGGAGTGAATTTGCCCTGTATAATACGCTAACGACTTTGCGTCGACCGCCGACGAATCGTCCCACCCAGCAACAATCTGCAGCCAATAATAAAAAGCTGCCTGCTTATCAACTGAGAAAACAACATCCATTCTTTTAGTATACGCTAATCTGCGAACTGGCTATTATATAGCTCGGCATAGAAGCCATGCTGATTGAGTAACGCTTGGTGTGTGCCCTGCTCAATGATATTGCCGTTTTTCACGACTAAAATCAGATCGGCGTCGCGAATCGTACTGAGCCGATGGGCGATAACGAAGCTGGTTTTACCCTTCATCAGCCGATCCATCGCTTGCTGAATCAACACTTCGGTGCGCGTATCAACTGAGCTAGTAGCTTCGTCTAAAATCAGCATCGGCGTTTTAGCAAGCATCGCCCGCGCAATAGTCAGCAATTGTTTTTCACCCTGCGAAATGTTCGTCGCTTCTTCGTCGAGCACCATATAGTAACCGCCTGGCAGCGAACGAACGAAATGGTCGACATGAGCTTCTTTGGCGGTAGCAATCAACTCGTCGTCAGTGGCATCTGGACGGCCGTAACGTAAATTATCGCGAATCGTACCGCTGAATAGCCATGTATCCTGCAGCACCATGCCAAACATCTGCCGTACGTCGCTGCGCTTCATCTGGCGAATGTCGACGCCGTCAATTTTAATCGCGCCGCTGTCAATCTCATAAAATCGCATCAGCAAATTTACCAGCGTCGTCTTGCCGGCGCCAGTCGGACCAACAATCGCCACGCGCTGCCCCGGCTTGACGCGCGCCGACAGGCCCTTGATAACCGGCTCGTCTGGATTATAACCGAAAGTGACGTTATCAAATTCCACGCCGCCCTTCACTTTTTCTAGCTTTACCAAATCCCTACCCTCGCGCGTCTCTTCTTGCTCGTCGATAAACTCAAATACCCGCTCCGCTGCCGCAGCCGTTGACTGCAAGACGTTAGCGATATTCGCCGTCTGTTCAATCGGCTGATTAAACTGTCGCATATATTGAATAAACGCCTGAATATCGCCGACTTGCAAGCGACCATTGATCGCCAGCCAACCGCCCAGCACTGCCACGCCGACGTAACCCAAATTTCCAACAAAATTCATAATCGGCCACATCAGTCCCGACAGAAACTGCGATTTCCAGGCGCTTACGTGCAGTTGATTATTAATTGTCGTAAATTTTGCGAGCGAACGCGCTTGCCCGTTAAACACACGCATGACTTGATGCCCGGCATACATTTCCTCAATATGCCCGTTCAGTTCGCCGAGCTCAGTTTGCTGACGAGTAAATTGTACCTGCGATTTTTTCGCAATTAGCAGTACAAAACCCATGCTCACTGGCAATACTAGAAGTGCTACTACTGTCATCTGCCAACTAATTGATAGCATCATTGCCACGATACCAGCAATCATTACTACTGCCGACACGATTTGCGACAAACTTTGATTTAGCGTCTGGCTGATTGTATCAACATCGTTCGTGACGCGACTGAGCACCTCACCGTAAGTTTGCTTATCAAAGTAGCTGAGCGGCAAACGGTTAATTTTCAACGAAATATCACGCCGCATCTGAAATGTGACTTTTTGCGTTACGTTTGTCATGATCCAGCTTTCAAGATAGCGGAGCGTTGCACTCAACAGATATAGCCCAACAAGCCATAGGACGATTTGGCCAATTGCGTCAAAGTGGAATGCAGGCTTTTTCGTCATATCAAGCGCGCGGATCGTGTCAAGCTGACCGGCTGGGATTTTGCCTTCAACCTCCGACCTGTTTGGCAACTTGTTTAATATATCGCCGCCTGTTGTGCCGCTTGGCAGCTTTGTATCCGCCGGCAGTTTTTTCGTGATCGTGTCGTATGCTTTGATGCTAACGTAATCTTTCACAATTTGGTTAGTTGCCTCGCCGAGGATTTTCGGGCTGACAATCGCAAAAATCGTACTGCCAACCGCAAGCACCGCGACCGCCAGCAACTGCCAACGAAACGCCGCCAAATAACATACTAATTTTTTCATCGTATCGCGAAAGTTTTTAGCTTTTTCGCCCGCACCCATGCCGCCCATCGGTCCGCCTTGGCGCACGCGTGGTCGTTTTTTAAAATCTTGCCTATTACTCATCGCGCTACTCCTTTCTGCCGCCGAGTGGATCGCGCAGTCAATTTTTTCGACGCTGATGACATAGTCGTATTAGCCGCTAGCTGCGTAAGCTCCTCATCAGACAACTGCGACGCGGCAATCTCTTGATATACACAGCACGACTGCATCAATTCAGCATGCGTGCCCTGCCCAACGATTTTGCCCTCGTCAAGTACGATGATTTTATCAGCATTCATAATCGTGTTGATACGCTGCGCCACAATCAGCATAGTTTTATGTTTCATCTCCTTAGCAAGCGCGCGCCGCAACCTCGCGTCAGTCTTAAAGTCCAGCGCCGAAAACGAATCGTCGAAAATATAAATTTGCGCCCGCGTCGCCAGCGCCCGCGCAATCGACAACCGCTGGCGCTGCCCGCCCGACACATTACTGCCGCCCTGCGCGATGCTACTGTCGTACGCATCATCAAGCTCATCAATAAATTCCGCCGCCTGGGCAACCTGCGCCGCTTTTTCGAGTTCCTTGCGCGATGCTTTCTGATTGCCGTAGGCGATATTGCTCGCGACCGTACCGCTGAACAGTACGCCTTTTTGCGGTACGTAGCCGATGCGAGAGGTCAGTTCACTGAGCGTGACATTACGAATATCAACGCCATCAAGCAGAATCTGCCCAGCACTCACGTCATAGAACCGCGGGATTAAATTAATAAGGGTTGATTTACCGCTGCCCGTACTACCGATAAACGCCGTTGTTTGCCCCGGCTCAGCAGTAAAGTTAATGCCCGACAGTACTGGTAAATCCGCGCCCGGGTAACTAAACGTTACATCACGAAATTCAATTTTTCCCACGCCATCCGCCGGAAGATGATTCGGCTGTTTCGGATCAGTAATTGACGGCTGCGTATCCAAAATCTCGCTAACGCGCCGCACCGACACCGCCGCACGCGGCACCATAATGAATACCATCGAAATCATCAAGAATGAAATAATCACCTGCATCGCGTACTGCAAAAATGCCATCATATTGCCAATTTCTAGCGTACCAGCGTCTACCAGCCACGCGCCAAACCAAACAATCGCAATACTTGTAAGGTTCATGACTAGCATCATCACCGGATCAAGCACCATCATTAAACGATTCACGAACAAGTTTAGTCCGTTCAACTCGCTATTTACGCGTTGAAATTTCGCTTGCTCGATTTTCTCATTGTGGAACGCCCGCACAACCCGCAGACCCGTTAAGTTTTCGCGCGTTACTAAATTCAGTTTATCAACCAGTTGCTGTAATTTCTTGAATCGCGGAACCGCCACAGCGAAAAGCATAACAATTATAATCAATAGCCCCGCCACTGCCGATGCGATGATCCACGTCAAATTTGGCGCATTTTCTAACGCTTTTTGGATACCGCCAACTGCCATCAGCGGTGCCATCAGCGCAAAACGCAGTAACATCATCAATGTCATCTGAATTTGCTGAATATCGTTCGTTGAGCGCGTGATAAGCGACGCGGTAGAGAACTGATTAAAATCCGCAATCGCGAAACTCTCAATCTGCGCGAATACCCGCCGGCGCACATCTCGCGCTAACCCTGTGGCGATCCGCGCCGCGAAAAATACGCTCGCAATCGTGCAAATACCGCCGATTAGCGCAACGACGATCATCATGCGGCCGTCCGCCCAAATTGAATCAAGGTTTTGCAAAATAATTCCTTTGTTGACGATACTCGCTGAATAGTCCGGCAGACGCAGCGACATCATCACTGCGACATACGTGAATACCACCAGCGCAACAAATGCCGCAACGTACGGTTTACATAATTTCAAAATCGGTTTCATAGATGTTCTTCCCGTTAATCCAGTTACTATTTTACACTATTTTTGTGAGATCAAGATTTACATGAACCTCAACCAATAGACATTTCTAGCCTTCTGCGCGCTATCGCGGTATAATTTAGCTATGAAAGGCTTTGATTGGCGGCGGGGATTGTTATCGCTTACCGGACTAAAACGTCTTATCCGGCAACCGCAGTACGTCGTGCTCAGTATTGTTGTTGCGTTTCTATTTTCAATCGTCATTTACGGGCTGATTCATATTAATTTCTACGGTTCGCTTCTTCTGTCTTCATTGCCAATTGTTGATAAGCTTGCACTTATCGGCCAGCTTATTGCCGCATTAGCCCGCGACGCATTTACGACAAGCGCTGGTTTTCTCATTATTCTTATTTCGCTTTTGCAGGGTGTCGCCATTGCCGCCATCGTGTTCGACGCCAAGCACAACCGCGCAAACGACAAACAGCTTGCGTCGCGCCAAACTGCAACGAGCGGTATTACTGCCGTGGCCGCTGCACTTGGACTCGGCTGCGTCCCCTGCGGTACGTCGCTTATTTTACCGATCGTGACCTTATTCTTTTCTGGCGCCGCCGCCACAACTGCCGCGCACATTGCCAACAGCCTCGTACTGATCGTTGCGCTTTGTTTGAGCATATGGTCGCTTGCAAGGTCGGGTTATATCGTTTATATTCATACGGAATTAACACAGCAAAAGGAGTCTCATGCGTAACAATCGTGGTATTGCACCAATTAACATCGTTCTTGGCATTGTCGCCGCTGGTATTGTCGCGTTGTTTGTATATAATATTGCGAACCGGCCGCCTAACCAGCATATCGGCGACAGCAAGCCATGGGTGCAGTATATGTCGCGCGGCAATGCGGACACGAAAAACGTTTTTATTGACTATACCGATTATTTTTGCTCGTACTGCGCCCAGGTCGAAGCGGCAACATCGCAGCACGAATTTAACGATACGTACATCAAACCTGGCAAGCTGCGCTACGAACACCGCGTCATCACCGTACTCAAAAACATGGTACCCAACAGCGAGCAAGGCGCTGAGGCCGCTTACTGCGCCGCCGACCAAAATAAGTATTGGGAATATACGCACGACATCGTACCGCGCATCAAATCCGACTACTTTGACAAAGGCATCGGCGTAAAAAATGTCGCTGTGCCGAAAGAAATTCCGAAGTTGCCGCTCAGCTACTTCGCTGAATCGGCAAAATCAGCTAAGTTGGATGTTGCCGCATTTAGCGATTGTATGACGCACGAAAAGCATAAGTCCGAAATTGAGGCTAACACCAAACGCGCGCTGGCGCTCGGCGTGTCGGGTCTGCCATACATAGTAGTCAACAACTACACGACGAGCGGTTTCGCCGGCGGATATAACGGGCTGCAAACGATTCTAAAAGCAGGCGGCGTCAATCCATAGTAGACTGCGGATATATCACCGCAAGCGATTGCTCGACGCGTAAACGCGCCGGGTGAGTCCGCAGCCATTCGTCAACCGCCCGCGCAGCACCTGGCAGCGCTTCGTTTGTGTAATCGTCAACGACAATCACCGCGCCGTCCGCCAGCTTGTCCTCAACAAGCCGCAGCGGCGTGAGAATCGACTCATAATAATCACCATCCAAAAACACAAAACTGATTAATGCTGGTACATCACTTGAATGTAAATCACGGAACCACCCCTTATGAATGTGCGGCAATGGTACGCCAGCTTTTTTGAAATTCGTCATAAATTGCTTTTTCGTCGCCAGCAACTCACCCGGGCGAAATTGCTCACCGACAGGACTAATATCAAGCGTCGTCTTCTCTGGCAAACCAGCAAATGAATCGTAAACATGAAATTGTTTGCCGCCCAGCCACCGCGCGATATGGATGCTCGTCGTACCTGCATAGCAGCCAAATTCAACTACCGCACCCGGCACAACCTGGACGCGCGCCAACTCTCGCAGAATAATCGCTAGTTCACGAAGCGTAATTTGTTCGGACAGCAATGTAGCAGTAGCAAGGTACCTCTCTAAACTCATGCTTTTATTATACTCGACGGTCGGGTATACTAAAGAAGACGTCGGGGTGTGGCGCAGCTTGGTAGCGCGCACCGTTCGGGACGGTGAGGTCGCTGGTTCAAATCCAGTCACCCCGACCAAGTGTAATTCAAACATAAAAAACGTTAGGCTTCTTATTGCCTAGCGTTTTTAAAATTAACAAACAATTAAAATTAAAACTGCTCAATAATGTGCTTAGATGCCGGCAAGTTTGTTTTATTATCAATCGTCTCAACTTGCTTTTTTCCGCCTGCGGTCGGGTAAGACAACCCCTCCATTGTAGCTTTTGTATGAAAATAACAAGCTAGCATTGAAACTATTTCCTCTCCTTCTTCAACCAACAACCGTGTTGACGCCTGTTCGCGGCACCGTCCAGATTTAACCTTAGCCTCGCACTGATTATCAGGGTGAACTGGTAGATTATAGCTTTTTTCCATATCTCGTAAACTCCTTCTTTATTTACACTTTTTCTTAGTCATCGGCTGTATATTGTATCATACATCGTAATTTGTAGCAATACCCTATTCAATGTTATTGACTAATAAGCATTATTATGTTATATTATTAAACTGTGAAAAAGAATTTTGAAGAATCTATACTAAGCTGTGCGGAAAATACAGAAGATACGATGCTAGATGACCAAGCGCTTAGTCAAGTGCTTGAGGAAATCGATAATGTCGAAGAAAACGGCAATGCACACACCGGCGAACGCCCGCTGTGTCCGATTCTTAAATTTCTATCATTAGAAGACGCGACCAAGATAGGATGCTATTCATGCGAATTTGGTCCGCAACCAGTTGAGAGAGAATCCTCAGAGCTTTCTGTTCCTGTCTTCAACGACATACTAACCGCATATCAAAAACGAGTATACAAAGCGCTGAATCCTCATGCATCGCGCAAAGACATTGAGTCCATCGACCGCCCAGATCGCCACATACTTTTTGAAGAACAGCAACTGTCACCCGACAGGCGTTCATCAATTGCTCAATCTGTTGCGTATTCGTTTTTCGGCAAGGATATCAGTCGCCTTAAAAAATCGATAAAAAGCGGTTCTAACGGCGGCAACATAGAAAAAGCTACTATCCACCCAGATTCAAAAGCAGAACTTGAGAAAATAGAAGCCGAAAGAAATTTGGCAGTTGCGATTCTTGAGGCAATCCCCGCTGCATGGCGCAACAATAACCGAGACCGCGTAAATAGGCAAATAGATCTAGGTTTGGAAGATTCAAGCAAGACAGAGAAAAAAGAAGCAGCAGAGATGGCTCGTCTCATGCATGACATGACGAATTTTGTGTTGACTAGAGATACGCAGATGTCTGCTTCAGACGTCAAAGATTTTATGGAGGGTACGTTTTACTCTCTGCTTCCTCGTGAATATAGCAAACGTGAAATACCTGGATGCGTCCGCGGCATAGCTGGCGAGGTCGCAATTGCAAAAGCATTCAAATCAGCAGGTGATATCTACATTCATGGATCAGCGGAGGAAGATGCCAAAGGGATTGACTTTAAGCTTAATCCAGAATGCGATAGACGAAAGAATCAACCGCAGCATTTTGACCTAAAATGTTACGCAAGTGTACAAGAGGTATCTTTTGTTAGATACGGATCTCGCCCAGACTCCTATACGCGGTTAATTATTCCTGCGTCTATGATAAACCTGGAAACCTTGGAATTATACCCAGCAGCTGAAAAAGATGCTTTCAAATTTCTAAAAATCCGCACTCAAAAGTAGTTGGCTCTAGTTATTAATCACTGATCTCAAATACTTTCCGCCGCGCCGTCCGTCCGCGCAGTAATACTACGCGCGTTTTTGCGACCCCCATATGCGCAGCGGCGAGTCGAATTGCCGCCGCATTTGCCCGCCCGTCAACCGCCGGCTCTTTCGTGAAAATCGTTAGGCTGCCGTCAGCGTTTTCAACTACCATATCACCGCGTCTGCTGCCGGGTTTTAGGTAAACGGTAATTCTCATATATTTTCATTATAGCCTGAGAAAACCGTATCAAAAATAAGCATCCTACACTGTGCTATCATACATATATATGCGTCATTTTCTTCAACCGTTTTCGGAGTCTTTTGCATTGAGCCTGGTGTATTGGCCATTTATGTGCATTTTGCTGACAATCCCGTTCATCATTGCGCGGCTGATAGCACGGCGGCGGGCAACATGGGGATATGTTATTTTTTCGTATACATTTGTACTGTATTTGCTTGGGCTTGGATTATTCACTCTCTATCCGATGCCCGACAACCCAGCGTCGTTTTGCGCGAAACAGTCTTTATCGCCGCAGCTTATCCCGCTTCATTGGATTGTTGATGTTGCGCAACCTAGCAAGCACATAACCGCTGCACTGCAAATTATCGCTAACATCTGCTTCTTTATGCCGCTCGGCGCATTTGTTGCGTTGTATTTTAGAAAACATGTTCGATTTGCTATTGTAGCAGGTTTAGGTTTGTCATTCTTGATTGAGATTGCACAGCTGACCGGATTGTTCCATATCTACCCATGCAGTTATCGTCTGTTTGACGTCGACGATCTAGCAATGAATACGCTCGGCGCGGCACTCGGCTACGCCATGACGTTCCGCCTCAAGGAATATCTAAAAAGCCAGCCGCTCGATGCTAAACCTGTGAAAAATAATCTCGCCAACCACTTCCTTGCCGGGTGTATTGACGCGGTAGCGATTATATTCATGGCGTCGGTGAGTGCCATGATACTGCGCGTCCACGCTCCGGCGATTTACCAAACCAGTCCGCAAGCTATTGTGATACTTTGGTGGATAATGTGGGAGTGGATTGTGCCGAAAATTTGCCGCGGCTGGACGTTTGGACGGTATTTAGTTGGTGTAGAAAAGCGAAAAAAACGCCGGCAACGTAGCGAATAAACAACTTTAGCGCTATCAATACCACGTTACAATCTCGTCCATTTCACGGCGGCTGCGTGGATGTGTTGATCCGTCGGCACGGTAACCAAGCGCTAGCATTACTACCGGTAAATCATTGTCACGGTTGATCAATTTGAAACTTTCTAGTACGGCAACTACTTTGTCGATCGAAAAACCTTCTATTGCACACGAATCAATTCCTCGCTCTGCTGCTGCAAGCATGACAAACCCGAGCGCGATATACGCTTGTCGTGCCGCCCACTGGTGCAGTCCATCCGGCGTATCGTATACCTTAAAATCAGTTTTCGCCCAATGTTTCCAGCCCGCCTTCATCGCTGCCGCCGTTACCACATTCGCGCCTTTTACGTCGCGCAGCATGTGTGTCATATGTTTATCAAACCCGCTCGCAGTTTTCGCAGTGAAAACCAATATATGGCTCGCATCAAAGCGCGAACCATTCACAATACTGCTCGCTTTTTTCAGTTGAGCGCGCAGCTTGGCATCCTGCGCCAAGATGATATTCCATTGCTCCATGCCGTATGAACTCGGCGCTAAGCGCGCTGCTTGCAAAAGCAATTCCAGGTCGTACTCTTGGCGTTTGTTTTCTTGATAACCGCGCGGTTTGATACCGATTTTTGCTAATATTTCCAGTGTTGTTTCCATATCAGACACTTCAACTTCCCACTCATGAGTACCATCAATGGTGTCGGCAGTTATTTCTTTGACGGTCAAAGTCGCCTGTTTCCCATCAGAGCGCAACCGCACCCAGCGATCTGGCTTAGCTGGAATCGTATCAAACACGTAACGGCGAAAATTATAGCTACCGACTTCTTTGGCATCGAGCTTCGCCAACTTTCCTGCGATATCGGCTGGATCGACATCATATATTTTTGCTTCGTATTCTATGTTTGACACGAAAATCCTTTCACGTTATCACGGAATCAGCCGGCCACCATTTCAGCACAAAATCCCGGTAGCCTGGCGCAATTTTGTCAGTAGCTTCGACTTCTGTTCGCGTCAGCCAAACTATACGTTCCTCGCCGCCATCACACGCCCGGTCTGGCAGTTCAACGTTACTGTCAACCGTAGCCGTATAGCCAAGAATAATTTTATGATCTTTGACGGCACTACCTCGCGGATAGCGCACATAGAAATCAGCTGGCGTCGCATCAATTGTGATACCCAACTCCTCGCGCAGCTCCCGCTCTAATGCCACGTCAGGCGTTTCGCCGGCATCAATATGCCCGCCCGGCAAGCCAAAGCCATCATCGTGCGGATAATACATCAGCAGTACACGCTTGCCGTCGCTGCTATACAGCGCTACTTTTACGCTAACTTCGTGTCGATCATACATTGCGCTCATAACCCCAATTCCTTTAGCTGCGCTGGATCAACCGTTGATGGCGAATCCATCATCACGTCAACGCCCGAACCTTTCTTTGGCAATTATTGCTTGCTGCTCCGGCGTAAACCGGCGCGATTCTTTCATTTTTTGCAGCGCTTTCTTTTTGATCCATACGTCAATTCGTGTGTTGCGCAGTTCGTTCATTGCCTGGTCGAAACTAGCCAACGCCGCTTCAGCATACAGCCATGCTATCGCCATTTTGACATAATAACCGTCATGCGTGATAGTTCGCAACTCAGTAAACACGCGGCTCATACTGTCCAGCGTCAAAAAATTACTCATCAGCATAATCACGCCATAACGGACGAAAAACTCGCCGTCCTGATGAAGATTCTCGCATGCAAAATTCCACCAAGCATCTGCCCGAAACCGCGCGCGGCGCTCAACAAAAGTATCAATTTCTGCCCAACTATCAACCAGCGGCAAATAGCAGCGTATCAAATCAATCATCGTTTCGTCATTCATTTTCGTATAATTGATAAGTAAACCGCCGAGCAGCACCTGCTCGTAAACCGTCTGGTCAAGCTCGCGTAAAAATATTCGTATATCAGCAGCGCTCAGCGGCGGCGTTTCATTATTGCCATCACCTCCAGCCGCACCGATCCCATAGCGTACCAGCTGCTTTGCTAGATGCCGGAGCGCCGGTGTGCGCACGCCGTACACGCGCTTATTTGTATTAACGATTCGTCGCTGAAACGCCGCATATTTTTCGTCGCCGACCGCTAACTGGCGCAAAGTTTGGTCAACTGCAGCGATGTCCATATGATTATTGTAACAGAATGGATAAATACCTCCTCACAATAACCGCCGTGAAAAACACCTATTATTTTAATATAAATCGTAAGATACTATTATTTACAAGCAAGCTGTAAAAACTGCTTATTTATGCCTTTGCACAACAACTTGTTTCTTGAACGCCGCATGCCAATACCTAACAATCCGCCGCTCTACCTCGTGTTTTGACCGTTCGAAATAATTAAGCGGTAGCCATGCAATTTCGTCGCCATCAATGCCTGGTGCATAGTGCCCGCCGGATTGCGACACAGCAAAAACCAATCGTACTTGCCAAAAATTATGTTCCGCCAGATATGCTGGCTGATCAATATCAATAATTTGGTACGAGAATTTGCCGCTTAGACTTACCTCTTCTGCTAATTCTCGCGCCAGCGCTTGGCGGAAATCCTCGCCATGATCCATACCGCCACCTGGTAAATCATAGTGGTGGCGCCCCGTCTCCTTCACGACCAAAATATCACCATTAGTATTCGTAATCAGCGCCTTAAGCGACAACCGATACAGATAGTCTATCGGGCGATTCGTTTGATGCGTAATGATTCCGTGTACAGCACTCATGTCACTACATATTACAGCTTTTTAAGCTTTCGCACAAACACGCAAAATTATTTACGATAACGCTGCTATCGCTTGTTTCAACTTTTGAATGAAAGCTCTGTCAAACGCACGCTTTTCATCGTCGCTCATCTCATCCCATGTCTTTTTTCGATCGCGCGACTCAAACGCCGCCGCGAGCGGATAATTCGTTCCATTATATGGCTGTTGTAATTTTACCCGATTCAGCACGCCATTATTCACATTATGCACTACCCTGATCTCGCCGCTCGGCGATGCAATCGCGATGCACTGCTTGAAATAACAATCAAGATTTTTCAGCCCCCTCGTTTTCTGCTGCAAATAATCCCAGAATTCCTCGCCAGTCGTTTCTTCCGGCAGTTCTCCGCCCCAACGGCGCAGCGCCACACCCGGCTCGCCATTCAGTTCTTCGATAAAAAATCCTGTATCATCGCCTAAGCACATCAATCCGGTCTTTACCGCATATGCCCGCGCTTTAGCGATCGCATTATCTTCAATTGAGTCAATTCCTTCAGGAATTTCCAGTTTTATACCAATATCATCAATACCAAGCACAGTATAATCATCGCTCAAATACAGCTTAAAATCAGCCAATTTTGCACGGTTACTCGTCGCGATGAGCAGTTTTGTTTTGCTAGCACCGTCAATATTTTCAGTTTTCATGCGCAATACCCACTTTTTCCTTAATTACACAATACCGTCTTCCAAAATCATCCGTGTCATCGGTAATAATTCCAGTTCAAGCGCTTCGTCGCGGCTAAACAATGCAAGATCGCGCACAAACACCTCGTCACTATCCGAAAACTTATCAAGCCCTGGCAATTGCGCAGTAAAACAATAAACAGTCGCTTGCACGTCACCGTATGTGATACGTAGCTCATCGACAAACTGTAGGTCATCATCTGTAGACAACGCATAATTTACCTCTTCCACAATTTCACGCCGAATCGCTTCGTGCGGCGTCTCGCCCGCCTCAATGCCGCCACCAATAAACTCCCACATTGTACCGTTCGTATCGGCGCGGCGATTCAGCAAAATTTTATCGCCATCACGAAATGCGATAAGCGCCACGCGAACATTATTTTTCACACCAACCATAGTTTTTATTTATATCATTAAAAGTTATATTGGTACAATCACTCACTGCTCTGGTAGACTCGCCCAATCGTTGACTGCTGCGAAATAAGTCTCTTTTACCGCTGTTAGTTAGTCCGCCGTTACAGCATCAACCAAATAACACCCTTTAAGAGCCCCACGCAGCCGACTCCTACCAAAATCAGGGCGATAGTTTTCTGCCTTTTTGATCCGTTTTTCTTGCTAAACACGAGGACAACGAGTCCAGCCACTAACAGTACAATGCTTGCAATGATATTGATCTGTAAACCGATATTACCAAATAATTTTTCTAACAAATTATCGACAAGTTTTTCCATATTATTCAACCTCCATAGTATTTACTGTTTTCATAAGTATCGCCGATACAATCACTCCTGCGAGCGTCGTGACCAGCATAAAGATGATAGCAGCCACATCGCTTTTATTTGCGTCACTCGTCATATTAAACATAATGTTACAGAAAAACGAAGATAACGCGACGGCAGACAAAATCGTCGTTGGAACAGATTTTTTAATAAATCCAATTCCCACCGCCATAATTCCAATCTCGGCAGCAATGATCGCCATAATTATAGCCACTTTGAGTGCTCGTGAAAGCGTGTGTAGTGACAATGGTTCATCTACCAGTGGTGCGATTGTCTCCGACACGCCGAATACTCCAAACGCCAGCAAACTGCTTAGCATCATAGCAATAACGACGAACAGAAAGACAGCAACTAGCTTCGCGAGCATAATCCTATCTCGTTTGACGGGATACGAGAACAATAGAACCGCACGTTTTTCCTTATACTCTTCAATGATAAACCGCGCGTACATCGTACCGGAAAGCGTCGCAAACACAGCCATATTTACCATAAAGAATAATGAAATTAGGTTATTGTATCCCGCAAACATTTGCAGATCAGCATCATGGTCGATCCGCGGCGCATAAGCAATCAGAAACAAAAATCCCGTCATCATTACGCCAGCAACAGCACTCGCGATTATATATGTTTTTATTTTGTTGCGCCTAAATTCTAGCTTCATCAATCTAAGCATCTTGCTTTCCTCCTGCCATAATGTTGAAAAAGTAATCTTCCAGACCATTAGGATATTGTTTCTTGACGACAGACGGCGCAACTTCCTGAGCGATCACTCCATTTACCAAAACACCAACAGTGTCTGCGGTCAGTTCAATCTCTCCAAGGATGTGGCTCGACACGAGTATCGTCATATGATGCTCTGTTTTGAGCGTCAAAAACAGCTCTCGCATCTCGCGAATACCCATTGGGTCAAGACCGTTGATCGGTTCGTCGAGAATAAGCAGCTTGGGTTTATGGATTAACGCCCGTGCGATGCCAAGTCTTTGGCGCATACCCAACGAGAACTTCGATACGGGCTGATTATTAGCCAATTCAAGACCAACCATTGCCAAGGTCGCAGGAACATCTCCGCTAGTTCCCATATATTCCAAATGGATCTCTAAGTTTTCGCGCGCCGACAAGTGATCGTAGAAAGCCGGCGCCTCTATAATGCTACCGATGCACTTTATTATCTCATCTCTACGCTCACCAACGTCCATGCCGAAAATCTGCACCGTTCCAGCAGTAGGCGTTAACAGCCCCATGAGTAATTTAAACAGCGTCGTTTTTCCCGCGCCGTTCGCTCCGATTAGTCCATAGATACAACCTGCCGGAACAGACAAATTACACCCTTTAATGACTTCGTTGCCCGAAAATGTCTTGATGAGACGCTCGGCGTTTACCGCCAATTTGCCACTCATTATTCACCCCCTTTTGTTATATAACTTATGCACTAGCTCGATGCACTCCGACAAGAGCTCATCGCTAATCACGTCCACGCCCATATTCGCCATTAGCCGCTGCAAACATCTAAAGCGCATTGTAAGCCGTGAAATATCGCAGGTAAATACCGCTGGATCGCACCACATGTTGATCAGAAGCAGGAGCAGCTCAGCGCATTCATCGGGGAAATCTGTCGTAATCGTCCCGTCTGCTTGTCCCTCCCGCATAATATCCGCGATTACGGGAGCGGCTTTGTTCATGCTCTCTTGTATGCTCGACAGCACAAATTGCGAACTTTGCGCCTGCGCCGTAAGAACACTGTCTAAGGCATGTGCCTGAAAATCATGCAGGTTTCGATTCAAAATACCGATCAGCTTTTCCCGGGCCGTAAAACCTTCCATCTCTTCAATCCATATTTGCAACTGTCGTTTAATATACTCAGACTGCTTGTCTATAACAGCACGGAAAATTTCTTCCTTGGACTTGAAGTGATGAAAAATAGCCCCCTTTGACATCCCCAGAGCATCAACAATATCCTGCATGCTGGTTTTTTCATAGCCCTTCTGAGCAAACAATTCCGAAGAAACAGCAACAATTTTTTCGACCGTTCCTTTCGGATCATTTTTCCGCGGCATAATGCTCTCCTATTAATAAAAAACCGACCATAGGTATGTTTATTGTAATCCTGCCGACTTCGTATGTCAACAGAAGCTTTTTATTCTATTTACAGGTGCTAGTGCGCAATATATGAAGCCATTAAAAATGGTAAAATGGTTCAGTGACTCAATCAAAAAATATTACCGTAGCAATTCAAGGACAAGCCGGCTCATTTCACGAGCAAGCGGCACGCCAATGGTACGGCGCACGAGCAACAATTGTGCCGTGCGTAACATTTCGCGACGCATTTGACGCCTACGCTAATGGCGCAGCTGATGCAATTGTAACGGCGGTAGAAAACACGATTTTTGGCAGTATCAACGAAGTGTACCAGCTGATAGAATCATGCGGCGCACCGATTGTCGGCGAAATGAAGCTGGCAATTGACCAAATGCTGATAACACGCCCAGGCGCGAAGCTTACCGGCATCACCGAAGTATACTCGCATCCTGTAGCGCTCGCACAATGTCAATCGTTTTTAAAACAGCACATGCCTCACGCGACCTTGATTGAGTTTTTCGATACCGCTGGTGCAGTTGAATTTATTGCGAGCGGACATGCACTACACCGAGCGGCTATCGCAGGGCGGGCAGCAGCCGAACTATACGGCCTGCCAATTGCCGCAGAATCAATCCAAGACGACAAAGACAACATTACGCGCTTTTTAGTGTTAGAATCAACAGATCCGCCCGTTGATGCAGCACGCGCATCGCTCGTTGTTACGACAAGTCATCAGCCAGGCGCGCTCGTCGAGGTACTGCAGATTTTTGCTCGCGCCGGCGTCAATCTAACCAAACTCCAATCTCAGCCGATCATGGGTCAGCCGTGGCAATACAAATTTTTCATCATCGTTGACTGCGCCGGTGCAAAACTCCGCCAGCTTATTAACGAAATTAAACAAAGCAACCACACAGTGACAGTTCTAGGCGAATACCGAGCGGCGTAATTTACATGCCAGGACTACCGAGTCGCCTGGTGACTCATATCTAGCAAATTAACGATTTCCTCATCCGCTACCAAACCGTCCAGTACGATACTCACCCAATGCATTTTGTTCATATGATAACCCGGTGCAAAACCTGGCCGCGTTCGCAAATCATCAATCAAGTTCGGGTCAAGCTTTAGATTTAATACATCAACCATACCCTCACCCGTTAATCCAACTGTACCGCGCGGCACATTCATCACGATTGCATACCACTTATGATTGTCATCATGTCGAAACACTGCGTAGTTTGGGTATTTCTGCCATAAAAACTCTGGGTCAGTACCATAGGTTTGTTTAATGTGAATGTATAATTGCGAACGGTTCATCTATTTCTCTAACCACTAGGATAATTTACAAATATACCACGACTAGATGACTAGCTATCGTGTCTTTGCAATAATCTCACGTAATTGTTTGATCGCATCCGCACGGCGCTCGGTCGTCCAGTATTCACCGGGCGTCAGGCCTTTATCATCAATGGACGTTTCCGGTAAAAACCGTCCAACAATTTTGCCGTCATGCAATGCCGTGACGTCTGGCACGAAGATACGCGGATTACCATCGCCATCTTTCGCTAAATAATCTTTTAGTTTTTTGACCAGCATTTGGTATGTTACGTCATTATTTGCACGCGCCTGGCGTATGTCCATATAATAAACTTTTGTCAGCCCTTCAGCTTTTGCTGCCTCGTCAATCGTTGGCGCTAGTTTTTGGCACCACGGGCATTCTTTGAAGCCTAAAAAGACGAGACCGCTGCCATGTTCGAAAATTTGCTTAATCTCACTAGGCGACACATACACAAAACGGTTATCGTCCGCCACCTGCGAATAGTGCTGCTTAAATTTCGCTGCGTCAGATAGAGCAACCGTTGACTGTTCATACTCTTTCGATGATTGACTTACTTTAAGTATGCACCACCACGCGGCAAGCAGAGCAACCGCTGCCACAATAGCCGCGACAATTATCCATTGTTTTCGTTCTCGTGCTTTCGATTTTTTTGCGCTCATAGTCCACCTCCATTTCACCTTTTTATTGTATCACGCCGCTACACGTACACTACTTAATTCCGTTGTGTATCTAATGCTATGGCTCGGTCACTAGTTAGACTCTAACTATAGTAGTCGATTATCTTAATTTTTTATCTTTGTTCTATGCTTATTCTTAACTTCTACTCCTACCTTTACTTTCACTCGCTAGGCTCTTGTTCTTATGTCTCTACCGTCTATTCATAGTTATTATTCTTTCTTATATATTTATATATAAGAAGGAGAGAGAAAAGAATGATGAATAATAGGGGTAGAATAGGTAAAGAATACCGGATATTGATATCCGGTATTCTTTTATAGTGAGAGGGGTAAAAAAGAGAGTGAAAACTATACTAGAAACGTTAAGTTAGCGCTATGCTCAGCAGTACTGTGTAGGTTTTAACCTTCGTACAACTCCCATGAAAAACCTGCTTGACCGAAATGACCGTAGCGGACAGTCTGTTCGTATATTGGACGACGCAAATCAAGCGCTTCAATAATGCCGTTCGGCGTCAAATCATATCCAGTGATCTTGCGCAGCACACCGTCAACGATTGCTGTAGTCTCAATCGGTTGATCGTAACCAATCGCATATGCTAATCGTACAAGTACTTCGCCTGCATGGAATCGATGCAAATAGTCAATGGCGATTTTGCGCGCCATATACGCAGCACTGCGATCCACCTTGCTTGGGTCTTTACCGCTAAATGCCCCGCCGCCAAGCGGTATACGCGGACCATAATTATCTACTGCCAGTTTGCGACCCGTTAGACCTGCATCAGCGTCAAACCCACCAATTTTCCAATCGCCTGCTGGATTGATATGCAATATTGGATCGATATTTTGAGTCACTGAATTATTCATCTGGTGTTCCGTTTGAGTTTCTGCAAAGTACTTTACCCCCACATATCGTACCGCTTCGTTTCTCACCCAATCTTTCACCGCCTGCTCCAACTCATCGTATGGCGCATGCTGAAAACTCGCTACAACCGCGACGATCTCGC
This sequence comes from Candidatus Saccharimonadaceae bacterium ML1, assembly GCA_030253535.1. Lineage (NCBI taxonomy): Bacteria > Candidatus Saccharimonadota > Candidatus Saccharimonadia > Saccharimonadales (SeqCode) > Saccharimonadaceae (SeqCode) > Candidatus Southlakia > Candidatus Southlakia epibionticum. The sequence goes on from CP124550.1 coordinate 802,230, forward strand.
GACCACGCACCGATACTTGCGTCTTGCCGTCATATGGCCAACGCTGATATAGACTCTGATTTAGGCGCCGCGCCAACACCACTTCTAGCGGCAACAGCTCCGGTGTCTCATTGCAAGCATAGCCTATCATAATCCCCTGGTCACCCGCACCGCCTGCGTTGACACCACGCGCAATTTCTGGACTCTGTTCAGCAACCCGCTCAATAACTTCACTATTTTTGCCGGCAATTCGGCGAACAATTTTTGCAATATTTACTTCTACCCGACTTGATACCTCGCCCGTAACAAATACTGCACCGTGCCCGCCCGCTACATCAATCGCTACACGCGCCTGCGGATCTTTTGCCAGATATGCATCTACAATTGCATCTGAAATCTGGTCGCATAATTTATCCGGATGCCCTGGTGACACACTCTCAGCTGTGCGTATACTATTTTGATTTTTACTCATAGGTTACTCCTTCCGCACATCTTGCCATGCACCGAGCAGAAAGGAGTTTCGCAACAATATCTTCCCATTCGGGCTAGACGGAGCACCTTACCGCAGCATGGAATTGTCCCATGCTAAAGCAGGTTGCTGGCGGCTCAACGAGCTAGTTCTCTCGCCGCACTCTTGATATGCTAGTTGTTAATTGCGAGACTATTGTAGCATAAGATACCACATCTTCACAATAATCTATCGACACGATGGGTGCAATACATAAAGATCGATCAAAAGGTATAAACATACGAACTGCATGAAGATTATATATGATAAAATACCCCAACTTTCTCTTGTGAATATCCGTCCAAAATGTCGTACATAGTCGCCTATATCTGTAAGGTCGCCACCACGCACATTATTGTCACCATACTGTTCCATGTATTTTCGCGTCACACGACCTTCATATAATTGAGCTTTCTCAATGTCGCACAGGCCAAGGTCTTTCGTATCGTGAATTTTCAGAGGTTTATATTTTTTCGTCCAATTCGCACCAGCAAAACCCCGTTGATGCTCACGAAACCGTTTTTCGACTGAACGCGAAGTGATACCAATATACCATTTGTCTTGCTCCAGTTTTAAAACATAGAGCTGCCAACGCGACTTTTGCTTATTCACCACTTCCGTTCTTTCATATCACACTTTTTTAGCGCACTCTGCAAATCCCGCACTGGCGCCACATATTCAACTTCAACTTCTACGAAATGCTGTCGTGCAGCCAGGATTTTGCCCCGCTCGCTCGCGCTCAGATGTGAATTGTTGATTTTATTCACTCCTTTTGTCTCTGCAACAAAATAAACTCGTTCGTCGCCATCAAATACCACCGCCCAGTCTGGATTATATGACCCGAGCGGCGTCGGGATCGTGAACCAACCCGGCAGCTTTACATAAAACCGGATGTTGCCTGCTTGCTCTAACGCTTTCATAAACTTATACTCCACCTCTGAATCAACCGTCACGTAATCATATATCGTTTTATCCGGATTATCAACAGCAATCGCTCCGCTTTTCATCGCCGCATCGTACAAATAAGCTTCGAGTTCATGGTTTTCAAACAGACACATATCGTAACTTTCGCCAGTTTTTTGGTAACTAATTCCGTCTACCATCACCTCTTGCTTAGCACGATTGATAGCCCGCGCCGCCTCGTCGATCATCTGTTGTGGATTACGTGCTAATTTACCAAACACATCTGCCTTATCAAGCACGGCAAAAATCATCGCGCGCGTCAATCCTGTTCGCTTTTCCAGCACACTCAGAATATCTGGCACATACACCTTCTGGATATTCGCTGCTACACCAGCACCTGGCGTTTCACTGACCGTAAAACCGCGCTCCGCGCCTAACTGTTCAATTCGTACTCTGGTATCAACAATCTGCGGACGGACGACCTCAACCAATACTAATTGCTTAGTCGCTTGACGCACTAACTCATCTACATCAAACGCCACACGATAAACGGTTTTATGTTTTATCCGCTCCCACAATTCCTTAAAATCGTCGCTCAAAGCCAGGCTTTTTGTCAGCCGTATCCGCCGCCGATCGTCGCGATTCTTAATCCGCCCGCTAAACGAGATTCCCGTTTCCTGTTCAATCTCGGTCTGCAACTTTCGGCTAAAATCCGCGTAACTTTCGTTAGCTACCACCGTCAGCACATTAGTATTCTGGTCGTGAACTCGCTCGCCATTGATATCTACCGGTAAGCGCAACCCCCGCCCAATTTCCTGGCGCTTTTTCATTTCACTTGACGTTTCGTTCAACGTACAAATTGTAAACACATTCGGGTTATCCCAACCCTCGCGCAGCGCCGAATGACTGAAGATAAATCGCAGTGGCTCGTTCGGATCAAGCAGCCGCTCCTTGTCTTTCATAATCAAGTTGTATGCGCTATCATCATCTTTTGTCCGGCCACCTTCGCCCTTAGTGTCACGCGAGTCCTTCCACTGCCCGATTTTGTCTTTGGCAAAATAGCCATCGTGCACCATCTCGACCGCCAGCCCGTCTAGCATGCCAGCAAAGCGTGGTTTAGCTGCCACTTTTTGGTAGATTTCTTCAAACCACTCAGCAAACTTACCTTTCACTACACCGCCTGGCGTATACTCACGGTAATTCGCCACTTTGTCGATGAAGAACAGACTCAAGACTTTAACATTCGTGCCCAGCTGTTTCTGTTTGTCAAAATGGTCTTCAATCGTCAGTTCAATCTGCCGCTTCAAAATCTCCTCGCGCAAGCTCTCGTCTTTCCGTCCGACATACACCGTCTTGCTATTAGCAAATTCTACCGCCTGCTCGATAAAATCAATCCGCTCCACCACGTAATTTTCGTACACCGCACGACCTGTCAATTCCGCCAAATCATCGCCCGGACTCACTTTTACCACTCGCCGTTGTAAGCCACGCTCATCACTAGTATCAACTTCAACATGCGCGATAATCCGGCTCTTGCCTTTGCGTTCTAGCTTTACCACATTCACATACGCGTCATTGTAGCTATCCTCGCTCAACACACTGTGTACCTCAATCTTCTTTACCAAATGTTTATCATAGGCGTCAACCGGCGTCAGGCGATAGAGTAGATTGTACGGGTTTTTATGCGTGGCACTATAACGCAGCGTACAGAGCGGATGCAGGCTTTCAATCGCTGCTTTTCGCGTATCGGTTTCCATATTCTGCGGCTCGTCGACAATCACCACCGGATTAGTCGCACGAATGAAATCTAGTGGACGACCGTAATCACTCTGTTTATTCATGATGTTAGCCGCCTTAGCGAAACTATCAATAGTGATGACCATGATTTGCAGCGTATCATTGGTCGCAAACTCGCGTGCTTGTCCCGTCTTTTTGCTATCCCAGACATAATAATTCATCTCCGGATTCTGATATAAGTCAGCGAAGTGCTCCCGAGTGATTGCCAGGTTCTTCAGCACACCCTCGCGAATCGCTACGCTCGGTACCACGATGATAAACTTCTTCCAACCATAATGCTGGTGTAGCTCATGAATCGTCCGTAAGTACACATACGTTTTGCCTGTACCGGTCTCCATCTCGATGGAAAAGTTCATACCGTGCTTCAGAGATTTTTCACTGGTTTCCAGTGGAAAATTCGTCGGAAAACTAAAGTCGCCTTCTTTAGTCTCACTTTTCTCGATATCATTTTTCTCTTGAATCTTGTGTGTATTCTCAATTATCTGAGCCACATCTAGCGTCAAGCTATTCCCCTTGGCGATTGTCGCCTCCAAGCTTAACTGACCATCCTGATCCATATGGCGAGTTGCACCGTCAATGTCTTTTGGCTGGCCAGTAAATATATCCACCACCGCGTTGATGGCGTCGAGTTGATATTGCTGGTTGGGGTCAAATTTTAGTTTCATCAAGAAATAGCTCTTTTGAATTAAGAAGATTACATATGTTTGACAATAAACAATTCTTCAAAGTATAATTTACATAGGAACAATTTTGTTTCACGAAGACCTGTATCATTTGAAAGCTGGCTTCACGCCATCGAAGGGTATCCTTCTCAGAATGATATGGGTCTTTTTGAAATACAGAGCACCTAATCATTATCAACCACCTTATTCTGCTTTGTAAGAAGGTTTTTCGGTCCATAATAATTCTGATAGTTCTCGTATTTTGTCGTGTCATACAAATCCAAAATTAACGGGATTCTATCTTTTACAACATCATAAAAACGCGTTTCCCCTTTTTCAAAAACTCGCTGCACCGTCCATAAAATATAATCTGTTATTGCCAGCACTGGCTCGCTACTATACCTCTGGACATTAAATTTTATATCGGCCCTGTACTTATATCGACGCGTCTTTGCATGGCGTTCATGCGCCTGCGATAAAGCAATTTCTAGATTATTATTTTTCGTACTACTTCCACGCTCCGCAATGTTAATAACTAACTTTTCGTAATTTCCCTTATCTTTCAATAGATGAGAAAGTAAGTCAGCATAGAATTCTCTTTCCTGAGAGTGATGTTTATTGACAAACCTCGTAAGCCGTTTACGCCCTACCACCATCTGTACAGAGAAATCTACGTTCTCAAGCAAGAACATAAGAAACTTATACCGAAGCTCTGGCGGATCATCCTTGGCGTGCAAATAAAAACTACCTTGATCTATGCGCTTTTTTACGCTAGGTATTTCGTTAAAATACGGGTCATTTTCTATTTCTTTGCAAAATATCCTAATAAAATTACGCACCTGTTCTAAATCTTGCTTTACATGCGCCATACCCAATATAAATGTTCTGGAAATACCGTTGCTGCCCAAAGGCGCTGGAGCTTTCCCTTTCAAGAAGAACGTCATGTCGCCCGCCTCGTCAATAAAACGGTGGTAAGTATAAGGCTTTAAGTTGTTTTTCATTTTACTAGATCCAATCATTACACCACCTCCACAAAATTCGGAAATCCCGAATTTTCTACATAGCTATTCATAATTTCCGAACAAGTGACTATTTCGTTAGTTGTCTGGTTTTTCCGGACAACTGGAGCTATATTAAACTTACTCTTACTAAACAAGAGCTGTCTATCATTGGTGATTCTGCACAACAGAGAATTAGGCATTGTTAGATCCTGATTCATTTTGATATTCTCTTCTTATACATTCTCTTAAAAACTTGATGGATTCCTGCAAATTATCCATTATAAATTGGTTTGTGCAATATTCATTTTCTTTATTTTCTTTATGGTGAAATGCATTGCGCAAGACAGAATGTATACTTAATCTATCTACCCAACCGTTATCTCTCTTCCAGTCGTATTTCTCAGCATCAGTAACATCAAATGTTCTATCTAACGCACTTGGGCTAGACTCACCTCTAAGATAGGACAACTGGCCATATAACTCGTTATGATACTCAAGAGTAGGATAGTTGAAAGCGAGATAATTTATTTCAGCAGGAGTGGCTCTAGGGAGAAGCGCTTCTTCAATCTCTACGTTTACGACACTACCATCCGTACCCTTCTTTAGCAGATGCTTCTTGGTGTTGCCAATGGCATCAGCGAGAAAAAGCTCGTGCACGAAAATTGGTGAATGAGATGTTATAAATACCTGGACAGACTTCGACAACTCCATTATTTCCTGCACGAGTATCTGCTGCAAAGAAGGATGCAGGTGCATTTCTGCTTCGTCAATCATAACAATTAAATCATGCCTCTTCGTTTTAGCTACTTCTTTCTTAACCAAAAGCGCTAACAATAATTGATACCCTTTTCCTATCCTATCTATAGAAACATAACTATTCTCGTCGATTTTCTGCGCCAGGAAGGATCTTGAAAAAAGCTCACTATTATCAACGTGTCTTAATTCTACCTTTAGATTCGTTAGTTCATTAAATTTTTTTACAGAACTACTTAATACCGTACTCTTATTAACTTTAGCTAGCTCACCTTTTATTGTGCCATTAACGTCCGATTTATCATCTACATCTCTTACGTAATGATAGTTCAAGTGTTCCAGAGTGCGATCAAACTCAGTTTTATTAGACACCCCCGAAACTATAGAACCAATCCGAAAGTCCACATCTATTATCTGGTATTCTTGATTGTACCGAGCTTCCCCAAAAGTACCTTTTAGATCGGCACGCAAGTCAGGTTTACCTTCTTCAATTTCATCAGATAGCAGTAGACTCTGTGTAACAACCATTCTGTCAAGCGAACCACCCGATCTTTCTCGTAAATATCCTTTGAAACACAAGCCATTTGCTTGAAAATCACCACTATATAACTTTTTAGCCGTAAAGTCAGTATCGGCTTTAGCGATAATAGTGGCTCTTGAGTCTGCTTTATGCAGATCGTGAAATGAAAAGCTATCAACCTTATAGCTTCCTAGGGCAAGTGCTATAGCATCAAGAATTGATGTCTTACCACATCCATTTTCTCCTAAAATAACATTTAGTCCACTCCCCAAATTAGTATTATCTGGTACAGCTATGTTTTTAAGAATAAAGTCGTCAAAACCTCGATAATTCTTTATTTCTAGTTCACGAATAAACATTATATTGCCTCCACCTCAACACCTTGCCGTTCGGCTTGCAGGAGTAAGTTTACTTTTAGATTTATGTCGTCACCGAAGGCTCGGTCGAGGATGATGATGGATGATGGTTTGGTAGCGAGAATGGTCGTAAATAATTCCTCCGTCATGGAGTGCGCTAAGCAAATGACGAGCTTTTCGGACGGGATAAAGCAGAAGTTATCATACTGGTCGATCTGCGCCAATGGCGAGATGCCGCGCTTGAGCAGGAGCTCGGTCAGTAGGTCATCGTCAGTCACACCATCTTCCAGCGGGTCGAGGCTGGCGAGGGCTTGCTGGCGAATCTCCTCCGGGTCAGAAACCAGCTCGTTCCACTGCTTGAAATTACTATCACTCACCCGATACGCTCGGAAGCCAAGGTCAAGCGGGACATTGCGAGAAGCTAACTTGTCCGTCTGATCGGAACGGATTTTGGCGCCCGCCCGACGGATGCGCTCACGAGCAATGTCTGCGATGGTGCGATAGCCAGCTTTATACGCCTCCGACTTCTCGTCAGCCAGCTCAGGTAACTGCACGCAAATCCAGCGGCGATTGCCACCATCTTCGGCGTTGAGTTGCATCACAGCGTGAGCAGTTGTACCGGAACCGGAGAAGAAGTCAAGAATAATATCGTTACTTTCTAAACTAGTACCAATTTGACAAATTCTTTTTATAAGTCCCAATGGCTTTGGTGTATCAAAAACATTCTCTGGCATCAAATCTTTCAATTCTTGTCGTGCTTTATCGGTACTTCCGACTTCATCATATTTCCATAAGCTCACTGGAAGTATATCGCCGACCTCATCAAGATATCTCTTAAAAACAGGAGTTGAGTCTTTATTCTTCCCGAAATAAATCCTACCCTCAGCTTCTAATTGTTTTATCTTTTCCTGACTAAACCTGTTGTATGTACCAGCTGGTGGATGCCAGATGCGACCGTTAGTAAACATAACCTCCTGAGAGTTATTGCCGCTTCTGGCGTGCAAGGGGATAGCTTTCCAAGGGCCCCTTGGATCGTCATCAGGATTAGTATAACGACTATTTTGCTGTTCAGTTCGTGGTAAACGATTTAAAACAGAGACTCTCTCGTTAATTGACCTAGCGTAGCACATAACGTATTCATGGGTACAGGAAATATTTTTAGCATCATTACTTTGCGTATATTTCTTTTGCCACACAATCTGCGCTACAAAATTCTCCTCCCCAAATATCTCGTTCATCATCAGGCGAAGGTTGTGGACTTCGTTGTCATCGATCGAGACGAAGATGACGCCGTCTTGGCGAAGCAGATTGCGTGCCAAGAAGAGGCGTGGATACATCATGTTCAGCCAGTTGCTGTGCTTGTGCCCGCCAGTATTGGTACGCAGGCCATCGTCGCGAGTGATATTTCCCTCGTCGTCGGTCAGGCCAGCTTCGGCCGCATAGCTGGCGCGAGTTTGCTTGAAATCATCGTTGTAGACGAAATCATTGCCAGTGTTGTACGGCGGGTCAATGTAGATCATCTTCACCTTGCCGTAATAACTTTTGTGCAAAATCTTCAACGCCGCCAAGTTGTCGCCCTCGATGAACATATTACTCGTGGCATCCCAATCAACGGAATTAGCTCGGTCAACATGGAGCGTCTCGACCGTCTTCTCTTGGATTTTGGCAAAAACGTCGCTCTTACCCTTCCAGCCGAGACCGTAGCGCTCACCCAAATCGACCGCCTCGCCGAGCGTCGCCTTGAGACGCACCCAGTCAATTTTATCCTCGGCAAACACCTCCGGAAAAAGCTGGCGGAGCTTTGCTAGTTGATCGTTCGTTATGTCGTCGTTGTAGCCGTTCATCATACTTCCTCTTTATTATAAATCATCCTAGAGATTCGTCTTCTGCGAATACTTCTACATAATCTTTATACGTATACTTCTTACCATAACCATCGTTCTCGTCGGCTGGATAAAGGATATTCATATCAACGAGACGATCTATCAGCTTGTAGGCTGATGGCCTACTGTACCTAGTTTGATTAACAACATCAGCGATACCTACAGTTGGCATCTTATAAAGAAAGCGAATCATATCAAGTGTTTTCGGAGCTGTAGCCTTGCCAAGTTTCTGAGCTTTTCTCATATCTCGTTCTCGTAATTCGGTTATCTTCCGACATGTCTCAATAGACGAATTAGCGATATCTATCACGCCGTCTAGAAAGAACTCCACCCATTCTTCAGCGTTACCGTTCTCTGAATGGTAAGCATTGAGTTTTTCATAGTAGGTTTCTTGATGTTTCTTAAAATACGTTGACAAATAGAGGACTGGCATTTCCAGTAACCGCCGATGCCACAAAAACATCGTCACGAGCATGCGTCCAGTTCGCCCATTGCCATCAAGAAATGGGTGGATTGTTTCAAACTGGGCATGCAACAAACCAGCTTTGATAAGCGGTAAATATTCATCGTCAGCATGAATGAATTTTTCCAGGTCGTTTAGCGCTTGATTCATTTCGCAAACAGGCGGCGGCACAAAGCGCGCGTTATCCGGACGGGTGCCGCCGATCCAATTTTGCGTACGACGAAACTCACCGGGGAAAGGGTTGTGCGTATTGCGCGCACCAGTCATGAGTTTCTCGTGTAGCTCACGGATGAAACGCAGCGAGAATGGAAAATCCTTTGCCCGCTCTAATCCATAATTAAGCGCCTCAATATAGTGCAAAATATCATCAACGTCTTGCGGCAAATTATTACGCCGCTCAATATTTAGCGCCTCGATTGCGTCAGAGATAGATGCCTGTGTACCTTCAATTTGGCTTGAGGATGAAGCATCTTTGCGAACGAACATTTCCAAAAAATAATCTCTATCTGGCAGTAAGGCTGTAATGCCGTCTAGTTTCCCTAAGAGTCGCATCGCCTCAGCATGCTTCTGTTGAATAGCCGATGAGAACACTAGTGTATCTTTTGGCGGAAACGGCTCTAAGACAAAAGCCTTAAACCCTTCTGGCTGGGGTCTATATACACCAATCCTAGGATTTTTACTGCTAATCTTAGTCATACTATGTAAAGATTTTAGCATTTTTTATTTACATTTACAATAATTTGTAAAGTTTTTAGCTATTTTATTTACATATGACATAGAGATGTAAAGTTTTTACATATCACTGAGGTAATTTACGCCTAAAGAGCGCAAAATGACGAAGTGGCAGCCGCCATTGCACTTCAACTGCCGTTGTATATGGGTAATGATACGTAAGATGTCGGATGACTACAAATCACCTGAAGTTACCGGTATGAAGAACGAAGCGCTTGCCGATAAGGTAGAGCATCTCAAAACAACGCGCAAGCAGGAGCTGATTGATACTGGCTTTTTACTAGGCGGCATTACAAAAGTTGAGGTGGAAAGCTTGCTGATGTATCAAGGAACATATTACAGAGAAATCAACGACCACTTCCGATTTGGCAAAGCTATCACGCCTGGTGCGCTCAAGGCGTCGCAGCGTGTTGACAATGTTATCGCACGCAGTGCAACGAATGGTCGGATTCCAGTGTATCGCGGCATTGGACTAAACGATGAACTGAAAGTTGGTCAGATACTGGAGGAAAGTGCTTATATGTCGACAAGTTCATCACGTACCATAGCCACAGAGTTTGCGGCAGTATCAAGCAAGACCCATAGATATGTCCTGGAATTTGAAATTCCAAATGGCTATCATAGTGTCTATATGGATAAAGTACTCGGTGAACGCTCGCAATACGACGAGGCGGAATACCTGCTTGGCAGAGGTAGGCGTGTTATAATCAAGAGTATGGAACAAGATGGCGATATCACAAAGGTAAAGGCTGCACTCATTGATGAAACGGGGCGCGAACTTGCTGATAAACAGAAGCCGGTTTTCATCACTACTCCGGAAGAGGCGGCAGCGGCAGCCGCCAAAGCCGAAGCTAACTTCGACATCAACAGTCCGCGTACTCGGCGTATATTCAAACGCTGGAAAGAAGACAACGAAAGCTTTGCAAAAGCGAACGGTTTGAAGTAGTTGCCAACTCTCCTCTCTCTGTAGTACAATAACCGTAAGCAACGTGGTCACAAGCAGTGGGCACGTTTTTTCTTTCTCTCGCAGTCCGGAAAGGTAATATGCCGCCGCTATCGTGGCCATTTCAAACGTTGCTAAAGAACAAACAATCATGAAAACACAAACAAACACGAACACAAACACACTACGAAGCCGCTATGTCGCGGTTACCGAGCATGAAGATGTAGAGCTTGCCGATGCTCATAACGGCAAGTTCAAACGATTCAAGAAGATGATCGCCGGCTATGGCGACTTCGTAGACCCGCGGAATGCGGGGAGGAAGATGGTGCTGGATAAAGAGTTCTCACGCAAAACCAGTTAATTCGGGTAGTAGAGACCCATTTTAATAGACGACTTCGGTCGTCTATTTTTTATGCTACGGTATAGTGCATTATGTTATAACTATAATATGACGCGTTCAAAAACACATAAAATCACATCGCCCGTGCCAAAGAAATCGACGCGAAAAATGCCAAGAAAACGGCGGAGCATTTCTTTGAAAAAATCATGCATCATCGTCTTTGCTGTAACGCCAGTTCTTGCAACCACATGCTTAGCGCTCGCGTTTCACCTGAACCGCCCGCATGTTACGCCAGCAGCCGATCCCGCCGACACCAAATATTATTTCGCAAATCCAAAATATCGCGACATTACGTCAAAATTTGTGCAGCGCCGCAACCGCGCCGAGCAAACATCACTTGAATATCCCATTACGAAAAATCAGAAGATTAACGATACGATCGCCGCTGCTATCAACGAGAAAGACCGCGGCTTTCGCGATACGCTCGCCAAACAGTCGGCGCACATTACCGAGCCATTCACGAACACAGCGGGCTACCAAGTGCTGCGTAACGACGACCGTTTTATATCAATTACAGTGCTAATTAAGCAAAATATGCACACTACGCACTCCGAGCAGTATTTGCTATCATGGACGTTTGACAAGCAAACAGGCGATATTGCAGGATCTAACGATCTAGCGTCAACTAATCCGCCAGATAATCCTACACCATCTCCCGCTGCTCCGCAAAACAGCACAATACGGTGCAGCGGCAAATGTATCGCGTTGACATTCGACGATGGACCGGGAGCGCATAGTATGCGTTTGCTTGACACGCTTGACGCATACCACGCTAAAGCAACCTTTTTTGTAATCGGTGAAAAAGTAGCAGCACACCATGCAATTCTACAGCAGCAAGCCGCCCGCGGGCATCAAATTGGCAACCATTCATGGCGGCACCCCGATTTAACAGCGCTCGCGCCAAGCAGTGTTGCAAACGAAATCACGCAAACTAACCGCGCGATTCATGCCGCTACCAAACAAACACCGGCAATAATGCGTCCGCCGTATGGCGCGATCAATGCCTCAGTTTCGCAGCAATTACAAACATTTGGCATGTCGTCGGTTCTGTGGTCGGTTGATACGCGCGACTGGGCTGATCGCGATAGTAATATCGTATGCTCGCGCGCCGTCAGCAATGCGCGCGCCGGCGCAATTATCTTATTCCACGATATCCACCCGACGTCGGTCGACGCTATACCGTGCGTTCTTAATGCATTATCAAAGCAAGGTTTCACATTCGTGACAATTGATACGCTTTTTGGCGGGAAGCTACAGCCAGGACGATCGTATTTTAGCGCGATATAAATCCTATTTCCACACAACATCACACCCGTCTATCGTGCGCATAACGGCACCGTTCTGATCAATGAGTACGGTGCGCGTCGACATATTGCGCCCATTAACAGGATAATTGTCAAACGATGAACCCTGCTGCGGTGCAACTTCAACGGCAGCATACTGGCTGTTCGGCGATGCAGATAATCCCGTAATGTCATGCGCGCCGTCTGGATGATATAGCCTGGTTATGCCACGCCCGTCATCATATGTGACCTCACTGCCTGGTTTTCTGTCGGCAATAAACATACTCTGCATCAACCAGGCATTCTTTTCCAACAGTTTAAGCCGCACAATGTACGAATTCGCGTGCGCCGAGTCGCTGAAAACGGCGCGGCGTTCATTCTTCTCAAGGTCATATATCATGAAACCACCCGCGCTTCCGAGAAACGATAATTTCCGCCCATCGCTTGAAAAATCGCCAAGCTCGCTCGCGCTACCGAGCGGCCGCGGTTGTTTTTTACCTGTCGTGTCAACGAGTAGCAAATCGCCCTTCACCGTGACGGCCGCTATCACACGGCCATCAGGACTAGCACGCCAATCAGTCACCGCGCCCGCATGTTCAATCGCGCGCGGCGATCCGTTTGTTACGTCTAGTAATTGGAGTTGCCCGCCTTTCGTATCGGAGTGCTCTCCCGTGATGTAGCCGACGCGCCGTCCATCGCCAAGCGATTGCAGTTTCGCGGCAAGTTGTGGTTTTGCTACCGGCACCATTTGCGTGCGCTTATCATTCACGTTAACGCGCTGCAATTGCGACACGCCGTCGCGATAGGTATTCACGACCAGTTCGTCGCGCACTGCGACAAACTCAAGGATTCGCGGCGCCGCAAATAATACTTCGGTTTTTTCAGATTGCATGGTTGCCGCGATAATTTGGTCATTTGCTTTATTCTCATCGCCGCCACTATATTGCCGATGCAGGTAATATAATTTCGCCGCCGGCGTGGAAAAACGATATTCAATATCGCTGCGCTGCCGCCCATATTGGCCTGCTACATCATGTATACGCACACGGTAGTCCGTTTGATACCGCAATCGTTCATTTGGCGTGATAATTATTGTGTTGCCGTTTGTCGCCACCGATACGGAAACGGCTGGCGCCAGCGATACCTGCTCTGGCGCAACACGCTTGATCGGCACCGACGTATGCAGCACAATCCGCCCGTTCGCGTTCGTTAATTCAGCTGGATTAAGATCGGCGTAGCGTACACGAACGCCTGCATTTGCTGTTGCTATTGTGAGAATTACTATAATAGCGCTGCAAACAGCTGCCACCAGCGTAAACCGGTGCAAACACAGCCTCTTCAGCTGCACTTTAATACACATACGGCTCCCGCGGCGGCGTGACCGATTGAATGCGCGATGGTTTCAAAACGATTTTATGCAGCGAATCTGCGTCGGGGTTTTCGATAAACTCACCCGTGATTTCAAGCCAGCTATTCGGTGCGTAGCGATGGCGCCAATCCGGCGCGTAAACCGGCACGCCGATCGGCTGCGCGTCAACCACGCAGCATGTCACGAAAAAACGCGAGGCAAAAAATATATTTGCGTTACCATTATCGGCAACAAATCCGGTAATTGAAGCGGTCTTGCCCACGATAAAATTCGCGTCGTAGTGCGCCAGCAGCGACGACCAATCTTTGATGCCGAGCTGCGAGTAATCAGCCGTATCAAATAGCGCTTGCGAGACACTTACGTCAGTCAGCGTCGGGTTGCGGTCAATACCGCGGCTAACTGCCGTACGCGAACTAAGTGTTGCCGGCTGCACGAAAAGGAAACCAGCACAAGCCATTACGAGGAGAAGCGCTGTCGCCACTCTCATCGTTGTAGGACGGATACCGGTGTACACAGCTGGCTTAATAGTCTGCCGCAAACGACAGCCGGCCATCATACTTACCAACGACACTATCAATCCAACGCCAGCCATCACTAATGTAAATATCGTGTAGCGCGGATGAATATAGAGGTGCAGTTTTCCAAGCATGCCCAAGCGAATGATTCCAGCGCACAGTAGTGCCATCGCAATCGCGCCGCAATATTCAACATACCGCACCGACCATTTACAGTACACAATTCACCCCCAATCCTATTGCCGCAGACATCAACAATACCAACAGCGAAACCTGCATCAGCACTTTCGGCTGATACGTCGTCCGCATCAAACTAAGTAATTTAATGTCGATCATTGGCCCAAACGTCAGAAAACTCACAAGCGAACCAGCAGTAAACGTATCTTTAAATGCCAACGCAAAGAATGCGTCAACATTCGAGCAAATAGAAATCACGAATGCCAACGCCAGCATTGCGACGATAGACCATGCCGGGTTGCTGCCAAGTGTTAATAAAATTTCACGCGGCACAGCAACTTGCACCAATGCTGCTACCGCTGCACCGAATAAAAGCGCCGGCAACATATGGCTTGCCTCGCGGCGGAATAGTTCTAAACTACGCACCCATCGCCGTTCATGAGTGTGGCGAGAAATTTGGCACGTTTTGATAAAATCTGGCTGTAGCAATTCATCGCGCCGGCGCTTCATAAACACCCAACCAACCATATTCGCGATGACAAAACCACCCGCCATACGCCCAGCAAGCACCACCGGATCGTTCGCAAATGCTTGCTGCGTGGTAATAATCGTCACCGGATTCAATACCGGAGCGGCAAGCAAAAATACCAGCGATTCCGACGCACTCAAGCCTTGCACTAACAGTCCGCGTGCCAATGGCACATTACCGCACTCGCACACCGGCACAAATACACCCAACAACGAAATAGTAACTTGCCGCACCCAACGACACTTTGGCAACCGGCGCAACAACCAGCCTTCCGGCAGCCATACTTGTACTGCCACCGAAATTATAATACCGAGCACAACAAACGGCAGTGCCTCAACGACAATACCAATCAAAAATGTGAGAAAATCTTGCAGAGGGGTGGGCATACAACCTCTATTATACCAATCGCAAGCTCACCTATATCACCTCCTTTTGATGTTCTTTCATCCACGCTGCAAATTCCTGCCATACTGGCGCAATCAGCGCTGTTTGTTCCTCGTCAGAGAGCTCTGCAATAGTTTTGTCTTTGCCGTCAGCGACAAAATATTTATCGTAATTACGCCCATTCATGCCACGCGGTTCACGAACTAATATACCAGTCACTTTTGATGAAAACGTCTTGAGCGTCACGCCATCAAAATATGTAATCGTTCGCTGCGCGAATGCTACTGGCTTTTCAATATTTCGCGCTAGATCAACTAACTTATCTATACCGAGTACATCAAGCACATACTTTGTATATACACCAGGAAAACCACCGAGCGGTTCAATAAATAGCCCTGAGTCCATCACTACTACAGGGCAGCGCAATAACGCATGGTATTTTATCGCCTTGTCGACCGAGACCTCCGTTTGATCATCTGACTGAATTTCTGGAACGTCCGGTAAATCAATGCTTGGCGGCATTAATTCAATACCCGTACCGGCAAGTGCACGATTAGCACCGCGAAGCTTATGTATGTTGGTAGTTGTATAGAGGAGTTTCATTCATGACCCTTTCATAGTATTATTGCTGCCTGTTACGCAATCATTCAATATCTTTCTCAGCATAGCATCTGCGCTCATCTTTTCATTAAATATCTGCTCTTCTTTTACGCCAAGTACGTCACTACTCCTCCACCATTGGCGCATCTCCGCCTCGCCAAACTCATGTGCATTCGGCTTCGTGGCGTGCCGGCGTAATGTTTCATCAAACGGAATATCAAAGTAATAAACATGAACGACTCCATTAAAATTTACCATTAATTCCGCAAGCTTATTGCCGTACACGTCGCAGCGCAAAATTCCCTCTAGAATGACAATCTTATTAAGACGATTACCATACAAACACAGTTTATAGATAAGCTCAACTGCTGGATTATTCGGTACGTCTTTAACACGAAGCATAGTACGGCGCACGACATCTTGCGACACAAGCATCGCGTCCGCATGGAAATGGTCAAACAACCGTTTTGCCACCGTTGTTTTACCGCTACCAGAATTACCGCGGAGGATAATGAGATGCGAATCTTCCATATGTCTAGTATATAATTTATACCAACGCTTTACGGAAAATCATATTATCGGCATGGACGAATTATATGCGCACTATCCGTATACTCCGACCTTACTAATACAGTATCAGCCGTATCTACTGACAACAACGGCACCTCTTCAAAATACTCCACATATCTATACGCGCTAATTGCGTTTGCGAGCAGCGTCGGCAGTGTTGCAGCCGTCAATCTAATATTGCACTCTAGTACATCTAGACTATCCTTGCTTATCATCAAGTCAACACCAAAAAATCCTGTATAGCTATGGATAAGCGAGTCAATCCTGCGGCACGTCTCAGCCACAAAATTACATAGCCTATCTTCCATTACAGCTTTAATGTCTAATATTTTAGCCCCAACAAAATGAGTTCCGTCCATATACTGTTTAGAAAAACCGTAAAGTGTATATTCTCTACCATGTTTGTATATCTGCACGCAATAGTAACCACATTTTTCTTGTCATTAGCTGCAGCCTTTAGCTCCAACACTGTTGATTCGCCATAATCTGTAGTCGACAGTCGTTTCTGAAGATCGGCTAGTGTTTTTTATCTTATCGTAGAGTAAGCGTGTCGAGTTCATTTATCATTCTCTTGATTCATCCACAATAAAATGTGCTCGCTCCAGGATTTCATCAAACGTTAGCACCTCTGGATTCTTCAAATTGCGCCGAAACAGTTCAAATGAATTCTTTTTGTCACGAGTATCTAGCTGTGACGTGTTACCTATAATCAAAATACTTTTAGGGCAAACCGTGAAAGCACCACATTCGTCCTCAACCCTATCACGATTGCCATTAGTTCGCGAACCTTCAACCTCCCACGTTAGGGAATTTGTCTGTAATTGCGCCACACCGCCAGCCAGCTCATTACTTACACGCCATACTCTGTTCCTGTATTGCGCACTGTGCAACAGGGCTGTTACTGGCTTCTTTATCTCTACCAAAACAGTAAAACCAACATTTGCGGCTGTGCATTGCAGAAAGTCGCCACGCTGACCGCCAGAATCTGTGATATCTGCGCCGCCATAGTTTGGTTGCTCTTGCACAGTGCGTTGTATTTGATAGTTTAGACCATAACCAAATATCCACTTATTATTTGAGAAGAAATTTTGCCACCAGGCTTCATCTTTTTAGGTATCGCTTATAGCGTGTTTGAATTCAGTAAGTGTAGCTGCCCGGTTAGCATGTATTTTTGCCCACGATAGCCGTGTAGTAAGATCCGGATTATTTTGCGACAAATCACTCCATACTTCTTCAGTCAGGTTTCGTTCAAGCAAGCCGTTAACAACCGCCACTTTGTTTGCGTCAGTGATGACAAGCGCGCCAGCTTCATTAATAGAGAACTGATGCTGACCATACTGAACGCCTCATTCCTGGAGTAATTGGGTGAGCTTAGCGAAGGCTTCATCAAGCTTTTTTGCGGCTTCAGTTTTAAGCTTGATTTCAACACCCTCATTCTCATGTAGCTGATTGAAATTAACCGGCACTACTTCTTCAGAATTACCGTTAGCATCCTTACGATAGCGAATTATTTGACCACGAAAACCACCTCTATGGATTTGTGCTCGAAAAACAGTTTTTGTGCGAGGAGTATCGTCAAGAACGAAGTCTTCTTCTACCTCAGCAAAGCCACGTCCAACACTACGAGTGGTGATTGTTTCGTCAGGCATTATTTTTATCCGTCTTCTTTTTGACCTGTTCACGCGCATCGCTTGGGTATTCCCACGCATGACTTTCGTGCATTTTAACGTTCTTCCAAATGTTTAGCTTCTCGCGATATTCACGTGCCCTATCACCGTATCCCTTTTCGAATTCATCAGCCGTCATATCAAGCATCACCCATTCAAAGCTACAGTTAGGTGTCTTTATCATGTGCAGTTCGGACGCTATAGCAATGAGCATGTCATTCTGTGGCATTATTTGTTTTGCCGCTAGCGCTGTGGTGTAGAGAACTTTTTGACGATATTCGCGAGGTGTATTCTGATCGCCAACAAACAGGAACAAATAAGTGATGTTGTGCCCATCTTGTGGTATTAGACGCCTGTAGACGATAGACTCTTTATAGGGATACTTCGCTGCTTGGGCTGCCGCATCAAAGAACTGCTTACCGAGCACGCGGCGCTCAAAGCGATTATGACTCATCATCTTTTGCAGGAACTTGTCATGATCCGGGCTGTTGTCCTGTGTGCCGTCTAATATAAGACGACCGACGCGCTTCCTTTCGATTAGCTCATCCCAGCCCTTGCTCCAGTAGTCAGCTTCAAGCTTTTCGGCGTAGTCTTCATCCTTATTTTCTAGCTCATCGGCCGCGCCTTCAAGATCCATGAGCATCATATCTACATTTTCCGCCTCACCCATGTTGCCAAACGTGCGCTTGTTTTGAAGATATATCGCCAGCAGATCTTCCTCACCGCCAGCCATCAAAATAATATTCTTATGAATAGCTAGGAACTTTTCTTTATATCGCAAGTACTCCACAAAATCTGATACTGTGTTTAGATGTTTGACCGCGAAGCGAGTGAAGTTTTCAAAAAATATATGCACATTGCCACTGTTGTTTCCGTCATCGTAGTAGCGACCAAAATCCGGCATACCGCCTTCAATAGCCGCGATCAAAAACACTTCCTTAATCTTGGTGGTGTCGATGACTTTACTTTTGCCGGATACATTCTTGAAATTTACCGTACCGAGCTTTAAGAGTCGTCGCCTAGCACCACGACACTGTCTTATGGCTTTTTCAATATCTGATGTATTAAACTGACCAGACTTGAGTTTGATATTTTTAATCTGCCAGATTATGGCTATATCATCCAGCACCACGAGCACATCACAGAGCTCTTTACCTCTAGCATAGTGAGGGTTTCTGAAGCAAAAATCCTCAAAAAACGCATCCTTGCAAAGAGTAGCTATTAGCCGTTCGGCTACCTCACCTTTGATATTGAACTCATTTTGTGTTTTTATACCACACCTTTATCTTTCCAGCAAAAGTACTTTGCGCCACCTACCACACGCAACACCGACAGTATCTCATAGGTATTACACGCTGCTGAAACTTGACTTATTGAGGTTACCTGCATTTCCATATTTGCCTAATTGTACCATAGTTACCTTAATAAATCACACCTAGCTCCGTGCGCAGGTACAGCCAACTAGCCTGGAACAAGCGTAAACCTTAGATATGTTAATGGATCTTTAAATAACTCTGAATGGTTGGCTCCTAGCCATCCATTCCTTTCATAGATCCTGTAACTGATAGAGCTGTATACGTTGTCCATAGAACTTTCTCATACTGATTCTTATCTATATGATTAAGGTGCATTATATTATGTATTCGCTGGAATTATTATAATAATGAACGCTAATTTTTGTATATCTTTAATTTCATTAAATTTTACTATTTGTTTGCAAAAGGTTTCAAGATTCCAGTAATTATAGCCAACAAGGCAGCAATCCTTCACCCACCTTGATTAAAACAGGGTATAAAACAAAGAAACTACCCTTTCGGGCAGTTCTAACATTTTCTATACTTTATTAAAGTTTTAACTTCGTTTCTCAAACTTAACAAAAAAATAAGCAATTAGCCTGAGAAACCGATCAGGGTTTTCACTGCTGAGTTTGGCTCCGGGGGCGGGGTTCGAACCCGCGGCCTAATGGTTAACAGCCATCCGCTCTACCGCTGAGCTACCCCGGAATACATCAGTAATTGTACTGTATCAGTGCAAAATTGTAAAGGCAAGCACGCCAGCTGTTACCGCTTAACAATCGCAAGCGCTTGCCGCAAAATATCGCATTCTTTTTGCGCCGTTTCGTCGCTCATTCCTTCGCGTTTTTTCACTTCATACTCTAAGTGGCTCCACCATGGCTGCTCGGCTACACCCTGCACCACTTCAAGTGTACGCGCTGAATTGTCTTTTTTGACTAGCCAGCCGCGCGCAATAAGCCCATTCACGTGCATAGCGACCGTCGACACGCTTTTGTAGTCAAGCGCGCGCATAATTTCACGAAAACTTGGACTATAGCCGTTTCCTTTGATAAATCCGTCAATAAAATTAAGTAATTCACGCTGCTTTTTTGTGGGATACGTCATATGTTCCTCCGTTATAATTTTTACTACAAACTGCCGCTGCCAGCCCCCACCATACGATTGACACGGTATCATCCGCCCACACCGGCAGTACAATCCCGACAAACGCCAGCCCAACACCGCTCGCCCATAGGCCGACCGCATACCACTGCCGTCGCTGCTTCCATAAACCACACAGCACGAGTGTATAGATCAACACAAACAGAGCGAGTCCCAACCAGCCAACTTCGTGCGCCACCATCACGTATTGATTTTCGATAATGTGCGGCATACTGCCGTACATCGCCGCCGAACCTGTCGTACCGACACCAGCCCCAAGCGGCTGTTGCGTCATACGCGCAATACCCGCCGATAGCGACTTGACATGGTCGTCGTTTGATGTGGTACGCGCGCCTGTTGTTGGATTGTCGTGAATGATAACCGTATGGAAAAACTCTGTATTACGGATCAGATATAGTCCCGCTATGCACATTAACATGATTCCTATGCCCGCTAGCCACACGCGCCGCGAAACTCTACGACCAAACCGAAGCGCCGCAACCAGCCCAACACTACCAGCCGCCGCCACCAGCGCGCTGCGCGAATAGCTCACCCACGCCGCAACCGTTCCGATAGCCGCATAGAACGCCGGTAGCGCCAGCCACCGCTTATCACGCAATTTTTTCGCTCGTATAAGCCACCACGCCGTTGCAATACTGACAACAATAATCGCATACGCGCCAAGCGGATTCGGACCGCGCAGCGTGCTGTTGTAGCGCACAAACGCCGGATTCATGTCGACCAGCATGTACGGCGCAATTGTCGCTTCGTTGTAACCGAGATGCTTCAAAAAATCGACCGGCAATACAAATTGCACCAACAAAAACCCTAGCACAACCGCTGCACCAATCGCCGCCGTATGCCACAACCACGCGCGATACCACGGATTATAGCGCGTAACTACATATATTAGTATGAAATAAGCGATGTAGCGCAAATCAACCATCAGTCCGGCGATTGCCGCTAGTCCACCATTTGCCGCCGGTAGCGCTAACACAATGTGCAGCACGATATACAAGCCGCACAAAATCACGAGCGGATCCCGGCGAAAATCACGCGCTAAACGCTGCCCGTACCGCAGTATAATCAAAAGCGCGGCGATCACCATTAGGATCTCTTTCCAAGCCTTTATACCGAGTGCAACCGCCGGAGCCTTACTGCCAATAAAGACGCTCAGCGGCGCATGAACTACAATTAGCGCCATAATCACAACAAGCAGTCCAGCAATCGTACGGTCCAAGATAGCGCTATACCGCGGCGGCGCCAATCGCAAAATAACCCGTTTCATCTAGTGCTATTATAGCGGAATTGTTATAATGGTGGTACTTATGCCGTCGAGAAATACGAAAGCATACAGCATTTTGTTGATGATTGTCGACGCGATTATATTCGCTATCGTATTCTCTTTGGCGTATTATGTGCGTACGCAGCTTGACCACCGCGCGCTTTTACACGCTGTTTACACAACCGATTATATCGTCAGCTTTTTAGTAATCGCGCCCGTTTGGATTTTGATTTTCGCATCGCTTGGGCTTTATAGCGCAGGCATTTACACGCGCCGGCTCGTCGAGTGGAGCCGCATCATTCTCGGTACATTCATTGGTATTCTGCTCGTGATTGGCTGGGAGTATTTCACGAACATTCATATCTTTCCGGCGCGGCTAGTGGCATCGTACGTGTTCATTGGTTCGACCGCCGCGATTATTATCGTGCGCGAATTAATACGCGATATTCGCCATGAGCTGTTTCGTTATGGACGCGGCGTAAGCCGCGTACTTGTTGTCGGCAACTCCGACGCAACGACCGATATTGCGTTAGCGCTTGGTTCGACGCACAAGTCTGGCTACCAAATTGTTGCGTTCGCCGGTCCAACTCGATTATTGCCGCCGCATCTTGGCATTAATCACTACACGCGCGTTGAAGACGCGCTGCAAGACATTGATAAACTGAATATTACCACCATCATCCAAACCGATTTATACGATAGCGGAACGCGCAATCATAAAATCTTGAGCGCCGCGCAAATCGCACATATTCAGTATAATTTTATTCCTGGCGAGCCTGAGTTCTATACCGGAAAAAACACAATTGACGTATTCCTCGGCTATCCAATGATTACCGTTAGCCAGACGCCGCTGATTGGCTGGGGGGCAGTTTGCAAACGCCTATTTGATTTTATTCTCGTCGTCGCGGCGCTGCCGTTATGGGGCAGCGTTTTACTTATATTATCGATCTTCCAGAAAATTTTTAATCCCGGTCCAGTTTTTTATCGATCCAAGCGCCTCAGCCAGTATTCTAAACCGATTAAATTATATAAATTCCGCACCATGGGCGCGCAATATGGCAAAAAAGACGCCAGCTTAGAATTTGAGGACATGGGGCGACCAGACTTAGCAGACGAGTACCGGCGCAATCACAAAGTCGAAAACGATCCGCGCATTACGCGCTTCGGCAAAATATTGCGCGACACATCGCTTGACGAATTTCCGCAGTTTATTAATGTGCTGCGCGGCGATCTAAGTTTAGTCGGGCCGCGCCCAATCTTGCCGCAAGAGGTCAAGTTCAGTCAATCGCGTACCGCGCTCTTGCATAGCGTTAAATCGGGCGTCACGGGACTGTGGCAAGTGTCAGGACGATCCGACCTGAGTTTCGACGAGCGAATTGAGCTAGAACTATACTACGCGCAAAACTGGAGTTTTTGGCTCGATTTACGCATCCTATTCAAAACAATCGCCGTCGTTGTGCGCAAGACAGGCGCACGGTAAGTCATGACTCGTAAACATCAGCAGCTCATTGCTATTATTGGCCCATCGGGCGCCGGTAAAAGCACGCTTATCAAGCAGTATCTTACGCACCGGCCGTACGCACACATTCACCGTACCGTTACGACACGCCCTGCACGATCACTAAATGACGATTCGCATATATTTGTTGATGACATTACATTTGAGCATATGTTTCATAACGGAGATCTTCTTGGCATGTTTCCTTACGAAGGTTACCGATACGGACTAACGCCAATAAATTATGCAAACGCATCGCTCGTATTTGTCGCTTTGCGCGCACCCGTCGTAGCACAATTTTTATCATTCTATCCTAATACATTTGTCATACAAATTGAAGCACGAACGGAGACTTTATGTAAACGCTTACATATGCGCGGTGATAGTTCACGGGCGCAAGCTACTCAGCTTGAGGCGGAAATTACAAGCGGTAGATCTATCGCAAGCAACATCATATCGACCGATACAGCCGGCGCTTACCATCAGTTTGAAGAATTATGCGATTCATTTCTCTTAACGTGAGATTTCGGCGCAATACACGTTTTGTCATGTTTTGAACTATACAGCCACCACAATGCCATTGCAAACATTGCCGCTGCTACCGCCAAAAGATACACTGATTGAACCATCGGCACATGATAGATAGAGAGTAATCCAGCAAGCAATAGCATAAATACCCACCAGCTCATCAACCGCCCAGCGAGCGCGATGTAAACTAACTGGTCTGCAAGCACATGTTCATAACAACAACGCCATAAACACCACCACGCACCACCGATCACGGAGCTAGCAATCAGCCCAAGTCCAATTTGAAAATGATGGCTAGCAAGCCACATCGCGGCAACACCAATTGCCATCAATCCACCTGAAATGATAAGCGTTGCTTTTGGGCCATGACACACCAGAAACGTTCGTTTACCCGTTGCACGGTCGCCTTTTTCGTCGCGAAAATCTTTCAAAAACAGCCGCCCCATAAACAGCATAAATAAACCTGCGATACTTATCATTATCTCTACTGTCATATGCGATTTCCCAAGCATATACACCAATCCAGCCGGATACAATACATATCCCACCGGTAGTAGTAATAATGCCAGCACACCACGCGCCGATATACGGAACGGGCGCATTGAATAAGCGTAATTCAAAAATAATAGTACTACCGCACACCATACAGATCGCATATCAATTGCCGCCCATAGCCCGATTAATATAATTTCTAAAAAGTGTAATATCGTCCATAACGTTTTGCTATCGCTTGACTGATTGACAAGAGGTCGGTCGGATGCATCATCGCGATGCGTTAAGTTAATCATATCAACTTCATAATCGCTCAAATCATTCACTGCTACTGCATGCATATACCAACACGAGATCAAGACAACAATTACCGTTAATTGCCACCACGAAGGCAGGTCGCCGCATACTATCATCCACACAAGCAGTGTCTGTAAAATCAAAAGTGTCGCTGTTTTTGGGCGCAGTAGTTGCCATAACACGCGCCCATACCGCAGAATTATCACTATAGACATTTCGAGCTTCGCGCACACGCAACTGCTTGATTTGTCATCAAAAATAACACAACTACCCACACAAGCCCCATAATGCCGCCGCTTAGTATACCAACAAGCGCAGCAGCACGTAGACCAGCCTCCGGCGCACTAAGTTGCACGTCAGCAAGTGCCGAGGTGTATGACTTTATCTCTGGATTATTTGTGCTCGCTTCGTAAAGATAACAGTACACTTGTCGCGAACAGCGCAACTGTTTAAAAAGAAAACCGAGGCAGATCACCGGCGCTAGTACCCCAGCGCAACAAAATACCGAAATAAAGACGACTGCGCCAATGAGCGTCGACGCCGCACCGCGCGCCAAAAGCTCACTAATCAGCACCATCACGATAATTGACGTTACTATAAATGCCGCAACAACACTGTAATATATTAGATACGCCGTGCGTGTCGTATGCCCTATTATCGTTTGAAAATCGCGTTTTATCTGTTGATCAATCATGGGGTCGCTCATTATTTTTTGCGTTGCTGCCAGCACGCCACGCCGAACGCTAAAACCTGAACTTGCCAGTACTATACCTATTGCAATACCTGTTAGATTGATGAGGGCAATGACATCCATTACTATTTTAAGTATATCCAATTACTAAGCAAAAAACTAGCCGAATACCGCCACAAAACGGTATACTATCATTATGGCTACTCCGAAAATTGCGATCGTGTGCGAATTTCTCACCGTGATGGGCGGCGCCGAGAATGTCGTGCTTGCGATGCACGAAGCCTTCCCTAGTGCGCCGATTTATACCGCGCTATACAAGCCCGAAGCTGTGCCCGCGTTCAACCACGCCGATGTACGCACATCAAAATTACAAAAATTACCAAAATTCCTGCGCAAAACACACCGGCTATTTCCAACGCTCGCAGTCAAGGCATTTCAAGAATTTGATTTAAGCGAGTTTGACATTATTCTTACAAGCGCTTATTTGAATGCGAACCAGATCAAAAAATCGCGTCCCGGGCAAAAAATTATTTCGTATTGCCATACGCCCGCGCGCTACTACTGGAGCCACTATGATTTATACCGCAAGCAACCCGGGTTCGGCATGCTTAATCCAGTCATACGAGCGCTGATGCCGATTCTCGTACCGCACCAGCGAAAACTTGACTACGAAGCAGCGCAGCGCGTGGACGTTTGGATTGCCAACAGCACCGAAACGCAAAAGCGCATCAAAACCTATTACGGCAAGCAGGCAACCGTCATTCACCCGCCAGTTGAGACAAATCGATTCACGCCCGCCCGTACGCGCAGCGATTACTACGTCACGCTGGGACGCCAGCTGCCGAATAAACGATTTGATTTGGCGGTGGCGGCATGCACGGAATTAGGCGTACCGCTCAAAGTATTCGGCAAAGGAGAAATGCACGACGAACTGCGCAAAATCGCTGGTCCAACGATTGAGTTTTACACCGACCGCTTCGGCGACGCCTCCGACGAAGCCGTTGAACGTGCGCTCAATCACGCAAAAGGTTTTGTTTTCCCAAGCGACGAAGATTTCGGCATTGTAAGCGTTGAAGCCCTCGCCGCCGGCGCACCTGTTATCGGCTATGATAGCGCTGGCACGCGCGATATCGTCACCCAAGGAGAGACTGGCGTGCTCTTCGCCCGCCAAACCGTCGACGATGTCGCCGAAGCGATAAAACGCGCCGAAACAATTCGTTGGTTCCCGAGCAAACTCAACCGCACAGCACGGCGATTCGACAAGTCGCTCTTCCTCACAAAACTACGCAAAGTTGTATACGACCAGTGGCGATAACTATTCGTTGCCTGTTGCCCGATTAATACGCGTCGATGAGTCGGGTTTACCCGCACCCGCGTCAAAACGCATCGTGATGTTGTGTTTTCTACACACATCTGCCTCCGGAATTGCTTTTTCAGTATCACGATCGCCGCCGTTTGCAAAAATCAATTCGTCGCCCGGATACTGCCCTGCTACCATTTCGAGCGTTTTAATGATCGTCGGATCTTCATCAACTGAAAGCACTACCTGATCAACGCCTTTAAGTGCGCGCATCAAACGCAGGCGGTTATTTTCATCCAAAATAATCTTGCCTTTTTTTAGCAACTGTTGCTTATCGTTGTTAACGATCACGATCAGTTTATCACCCATCTGCGCCGCTGCCTCAATCATATCAAGATGTCCGCCGTGCAGCGGATTAAAGTATCCGCTTACAATCACAATTTTCATCATCTATCCTCCGTCATTTGCTGTCTAACGCTCTTTATTTTATCATAGAATTATGAAAACAATCCTTGTTACGGGCGGCGCCGGCTACATTGGCAGCCATACGCTCATAGAACTTATCGCACATAATTTTAACGTTGTCGTAATCGATAATCTCGTAAACGCTAATGTCGAAAGTCTGCGGCGCGTCGAGAAAATTACAAACACAACTATTCCATTCATTCAAGCAGACGTTCGCGATCAAGCGGCACTTGATGATATTTTCACAACGAATACTATTGACGCCGTGATTCACTTCGCGGGACTCAAAGCAGTCGGCGAATCGGTCGCCAAGCCGCTTGAGTATTACAATAATAATCTCGTTTCAACGCTCTCGCTACTTGACGCAATGCGCAAACATAACGTGAATAAATTAGTCTTCTCCAGTTCAGCAACCGTGTATGGCACGCCGAACGAGCTTCCCTTGCGCGAAACCTCGCAAACCGGCATCGGTATCACAAATCCGTACGGCTGGACAAAATACATGATTGAGCAAATTATACGTGATTACAGCGCTGCTCATGCTGATTTTCAGGCAACAATTTTGCGCTACTTCAATCCGATCGGCGCCCACGAATCCGGTATGATCGGCGAAGATCCAAACGGTATTCCGAATAATTTATTGCCGTACGTGGCGCAAGTCGCCGTTGGCAAGTTAGCGAGCGTCGGCGTATTTGGCAACGATTACGATACGCCAGATGGTACAGGCGTACGCGATTATATTCATGTCGTTGATTTGGCGCGCGGACATGTCGCTGCCTTGCAGCATATGCAAGCGGGCGCGCACGTATACAACCTCGGCACAGGGTACGGCACGTCAGTTCTCGAAATCATTCACGCGTTTAGCGAAGCGTGCGGCAAAGACCTGCCATACGAAATCAAACCGCGCCGCGCAGGCGATATCGCCGCCTGCTACGCTGATTGCAGTAAAGCCGAACGCGAGCTTGGCTGGCGCGCCGAGTTAACAGTCAAAGACGCGTGCCGCGACAGTTGGCGCTGGCAATCGCAGAACCCAAATGGCTATTCGTCGTGATGATATACTAGATACATGACCAACTTGCTTGTCACGGGAGGTGCGGGGTTTATCGGGTCAAACTTCGTGCAATATACCGTGAAACACAAACCCGAATACCACGTAACGGTAATTGACAAACTAACGTATGCCGGCAACCGCGCTAATCTTGAATCTGTCAACGACCGCATTGAATTTATTGAGGGCGATATCTGCAACGCTGAGTTAATGGATCGGCTCGTAGCAAAAAACGATATTATCGTTCACTTCGCCGCCGAGAGTCATAACGACAATAGCTTGCGCAATCCCTGGCCGTTCGTCGAAACCAACATCGTTGGCACGTATACGATATTAGAGGCGGTGCGCAAATACGATAAGCGCCTCCATCACATCAGTACCGACGAAGTGTTTGGCGACTTAGAATTAGACGATCCGAACCGCTTTACTGAAAGCACGCCGTACAATCCATCCAGCCCCTACTCCAGCACCAAAGCGTCAAGCGACATGCTGGTGCGCGCCTGGATGCGCAGCTTCGGCGTTAAAGCAACTATCTCCAACTGCTCTAACAACTACGGACCGTACCAGCACATTGAGAAATTTATTCCGCGCCAAATCACCAACATCTTGTCCGGCATCAAGCCGAAACTCTACGGCACCGGCGAGCAAGTTCGCGACTGGATTCACGTCGATGACCACAATGCTGCCGTCCATATCATTCTAGAAAAAGGCACGCTCGGCGAGACGTATATCATCGGCGCCGACAACGACCACGTCAACAACAAAATGGTTATTGAGCAAATTTGCGAGCTAATGGGCAAGGGCAAGGATTGGTATGAGCACGTCAACGACCGGCCGGGCCACGATCAACGTTACGCCATGGATTCAAGCAAGTTGCGCCGCGAACTGGGCTGGCAGCCGCGCTACACCGACAATCAAACCGGCATGCATGATGGTCTGCTGCAGACTATTGATTGGTACCGTACGCATGAAGACTGGTGGCGTCCGCAAAAAGAAGCAGTTGAGGCAGCGTATGCTAAACAGGGGCAATAAGGAGAATGGTATGAATTTTGATCCGTCAGCATATAACGAATTAACCGTCACCGAATCGCCGATTCCTGGTCTGTTCGTCGTGAAGTTGCCTGTCCACGGCGATAACCGCGGCTGGTTCAAAGAAAATTATCAAAAAGAAAAAATGGAGGCTCTCGGCTTACCTAAGTTTACAATCGTGCAAAACAATATCAGTTTCAACGATAAAGCCGGCGCGACGCGCGGTTTGCACGCCGAACCGTGGAATAAATTTATCTCGACAGCAAACGGACGCGTATTTGGTGCGTGGTGCGATTTGCGAAAAGGCGAAAACTTCGGCCGCGTATTTACGCATGAAATTAATCCGGGAACAGCGATCTTCGTGCCGCAAGGCGTTGCTAACGGCTACCAAACGCTTGACGACAACGTCGCTTACACCTATCTTGTTGACGCGCACTGGTCGCCAGACGCGCAGTATACGTTCGTCAATTTATTCGATCCAGCCCTTGGCATTGATTGGCCAATCTCGCAAAAAGACGCGATTATTTCCAGTAAAGACGCTGCTCATCCGTTATTAGCAAATGTAATTCCTCTGGAGGTTTAACTATGGACGACAATAAAATCTTTATCGTTGGCGCAAACGGGCAACTTGGCACGGCATTGCGCGCGCAATATCCTAATAGCAGGTTTGCCGATATAACCGAGCTTGATATCACAGACCGTGATTCTGTTGAAAATTTTGACTGGTCTCAGATTGAAATAATTCTCAATGCCGCCGCATTTACAAATGTTGATGCCGCCGAAACGCCGGAGGGTCGTGTCGCCGCATGGAAAGTAAACGCCGAAGCGGTCGCAAATCTCACGCGTGTTTGTCTGAAACACGATATGACGCTTGTGCACATTTCAAGCGATTATGTGTTTGACGGCACACGTGAACCACATCTTGAAACTGAGAGTTTCAGCCCCTTATCTGTCTACGGCGATAGTAAAGCTGCGGGCGATATTGTTATTAGTCTATTACCAAAACACTACGTCTTACGCACCACCTGGGTCATCGGTGAAGGTAAAAACTTCGTCCGTACCATGCTCGAACTCGCTAAAAAGAATATTTCACCAACAGTCGTGTCCGACCAGATCGGACGGCTGACCTTTACATCGGAACTCGTACGAGCAATTGATCACTTACTCACCACGCACGCTGATTATGGTACGTATAACGTCACCAACGACGGACCGCTAGCGAGCTGGGCTGATATCACCCGGCAAATCTTCACGCTCGCCAGTCGCGATGACCTGACTGTCACCGACACAACCACTGCCGAATACTTTGCCAATAAGCCTGGTGTCGCACCGCGACCGCTCGGATCGGACATGAGCCTCGACAAACTGCATGCGACAGGATTTACTAGCCGCAATTGGCAAGACGATCTATCTGAATATATCAAGAAAGAGACGACAAACCTGCGTTAATCACCGTTTTTTCGACGGTTGACCTGCGTTAATCACCGTTTTTTCGACGGTTGACCTGCGTTAATCACTATGTTACGCTA
Source organism: Candidatus Saccharimonadaceae bacterium ML1 (assembly GCA_030253535.1). Classification (NCBI taxonomy): domain Bacteria; phylum Candidatus Saccharimonadota; class Candidatus Saccharimonadia; order Saccharimonadales (SeqCode); family Saccharimonadaceae (SeqCode); genus Candidatus Southlakia; species Candidatus Southlakia epibionticum. The sequence goes on from CP124550.1 coordinate 832,821, forward strand.
CGATATATGATTCAGCGAGATGCTCAATCAACGGTAAAACCCGTTCTTAGTCAAGGGCTTGTCGCTATTATTTATGGCGCTCGACAAACCGGTAAAACAACGCTTGCGAAACAGGTTGCCACAAACTATAAAAAACCGCTCTACCTCAACTGCGATGATCCAACAGTTGTCGCCAACCTCACAGGACGATCCGCCCAGGAGCTAAAATCATATATCGGAGACACCGATTTTGTCGTCATTGATGAGGCGCAGCGGGTCGAAAATATTGGAATATCGCTGAAGCTGCTACACGACAGCTACCCGAGCATCCCGCTGCTCGTCACTGGATCGTCTAGCCTTGATTTAGCGAATCGCGTCGCTGAACCTCTTACCGGACGAAGTATTGAAATCCAGCTTTATCCCCTTAGCGTGCGAGAAGTGTCTACAGATACCCCATCAATGCTGGCTCACGCCCGTACGCTAGCTGTGCGCGGCGGTTATCCTGGTATGTGGACACTTTCTGGAGAAGAAGCATCGAAACGTCTTCGTAATATGGCTATCAATTACATATTCCGCGATGCTTTCTCGCCTGTTGTTGTTTACGACCAAACTATCTTAAACAACTTGCTACAACTGCTTGCATACCAGATAGGAAACGAAGTGAACTACAGCGAGCTCAGCCGAAAACTAGGCGTCAGCCGCGAAACTGTCGAACGCTACATTGATTTGCTGGAAAAAGCATTTATCGTTTTCAGACTCAATCAATACCGTAAAAATCTCCGAGCCGAGGTTGGTAGGCTTCGGAAAATATATTTTATAGATCTCGGTATACGTAACGCTCTAATTAATGATTTTCGCCCTCTGCATATTCGTGAAGACGCTGGATCTCTATGGGAAAATTTTTGCATCCTTGAACGTAGAAAATACCTCTCTACGACAGACCGTCTTGTTCGTTCGTATTACTGGCGAAATAGCAAGAAGCAAGAAATTGACCTTATTGAAGATGAACAAGATGTTGTTCGGGCATTTGAAATAAAATATGGTAAAAAAGAACCTAAGGTTCCTACAGAGTTCACGAAATTATACCCAAATAGCGAGTATACTGTCGTTAATCCAAGTAATTTCAATGATACGTTATTTCGAGCATTGCCTGATGATAAAATAAGTTTGTTCCAAGGAGGATTACTATGAAAGGAATAATTCTAGCTGGCGGATCTGGCACGCGCCTCTGGCCAATTACCAAAGCAATCAGCAAGCAGCTGATGCCAATTTATGACAAGCCGATGATTTACTACCCGCTAACAACGCTGATGCAAGCGGGTATCCGCGAGATTCTTGTTATTACCACGCCAGAAGACCAGGCTGGATTCAAACGCCTGCTCGGCGATGGTTCACAGTGGGGGCTTGATTTGCATTATGCCATTCAACCAAGCCCAGACGGACTCGCCCAAGCATTTATCATCGGTGAGGAATTTATCGGTGACGATAAGGTAGCGCTAGTACTCGGCGATAATATCTTTTACGGCGACGCGCTTGATGACTCCCTGCGTGCCTGCACCAATCCAGATGGCGGCACGGTGTTCGCCTATAAAGTATCCGACCCCGAGCGCTACGGCGTCGTAGAGTTTGACGAACATAACCACGCAATGTCAATCGAGGAAAAACCGCAGCAGCCAAAATCAAACTACGCTGTAGTTGGCTTGTATTTCTATGATAACGATGTCGTAGAAATCGCGAAAAACGTCCAGCCATCAGCGCGCGGCGAATTAGAAATTACTTCAATTAATGCTGAATATTTACGACGCAACAAGCTGAATGTTACTACACTTGAACGCGGCGATGTATGGCTCGACACCGGCACGATCAATAGCCTAACTGACGCCGAAGACTTCGTCCGCGTCATCCAAACCCGCACCGGACAAATTATTGGCTCACCGGAAAAAGTCGCCCACGAACAAGGCTTCATCAGCCGAGAGCAGCTTAACGAACTGGCGCAACCGCTCAAGAAATCAGGTTATGGTAATTATCTATCTTCTCTATAGCTATTCTTATTTATTAAAATTATTGACAAGTATAGGCTTACGGAACGAAACATTCGCTATTGAATATATTATTGGAAACTGATCTATCATCATAAAGAGGGTTTTATCTATGGTACGTTGGTTGCCAGAGAAAGAATATATCACACTTTAGCCGGTGGTGTTTAGTTCACCAAGTCTATCAATCAATAGCAAAACAACTAACATTAACAACAGCGACGCTACATACACTACTCTATACCCGCTCGCATACATCGTTGGCGAGACCCACAGCATGGCTGTTGCAGTAGCTGCTAAGAGACAGCCAGTGATGCATATTGCTGCTTTTTGACGGGATCTTATACCAAAAACAACGGCAATTGCGGCGACAGTCAAAACTAACGCACACAACCAAAATATCACCGGAATCCATTGCGCAAAACTACCAACATAGCACCATGAAGCGTGAAAATTAACGATACCACCAAAATGAACTTTGCGTAATAGCATCATAAACTCCACATCAAGCATGATAGTTTTAGCTAGCAAGAACACACTAGCGAAACCACCAAGCATGATAGCTAGGACTTTTTTATGGAGCCGCCAAAGCATTATACATAGCAAACACCATACTATTGACAATGACGCTCCTGTATGGTTTATTATAATATCCATAAACCATCGGATGGAAGATTCTGCTCGCACCGCTGTAGGCACAGTTAGCATGTCAGGAAGCCAGTTGTTAATCTCCTGCTGGATTCTCAAAACATTACCAGACGCACGAACAACACATAACACACCGATAGACAATAACACGGTCATGGCAGCTAATAGCGCTGCAACTTTTTTCGACCGGTTTTTCTGGTGTAAATACCAAGCGAGTACTGCTAAATATATCAGCGCCAGGATAAAACCAAATTGCTCGTGCGATAAAACTGTAGCAACGCTGGCGATAGACGATACAACTGTTTGTGCGACCGAAATCTTGCGCCGTAAAAATATAGCACAAGGCAAATAAATTGCTATTAAGAATAATGTCCCTACCCAGAAATAGTTTACTGAACCAGTTAACCAAAAAACCGATTCTGTCGCTACGCCTTGCGACAGCAGCCATACAAATGCACAGCTAGCTGTAAATGCCGCTATATCAGTTTTATGATTATTTACTGTACGGATTGAGCGGTAAAATTTAAAAAGATAAACAGTGCCGACCATATACGCAACAGTGTTTAACAGTGCCCAAATAGCTGGTCGAGGTGCCAGTAGCCAAAGCATCATCTCTGGAAAAACTCGGCTGCTCCAGCTGCTCCAACGATAGATAATCCAGTCAAACAAGCTAAACTCAACCGTCTTTGCTGCAAACCAGATATCATCATCGCGAAAAACAGTTTTCAATGACATGATAAAAAACACCGCCGTACATACTACAAAGATGAGCAAAAATGGTCGGTTGCGTTTATCAAGAACAGTATGCTTAAGGTCGCCTAAAAGCTTCATGTGTACCAAAATTATACCATCATAGATATAAAAAGCAAATGAACCATCCGAGCAGTACTAAGCGTTATTACTTCTTAGAGAAGATAACTAACCTAAATGCCAAGAAATTCCAAACTGCACATGCAGCTGTAATGATTATTTTTGCGTGCTGAATTTTTAGCAAATTGAGATTTACGAGCCCAGCGACAGCAGCAGAAGTAGCAATGAGGTTAAAAGCACTCAGCGCCGCATACAGAGCTATCTGCGTACGCAGTGAAAAACGATCATCTGTACTATGATTAAACACTCTTTTGCGATTCATCGGAAAATTAAAGAAAAAACCCGACAAAAATCCGACTCCACTAGCTAAAAAAGCCTGTAGATGGACGAAATTATATAACATATACGTTACCGAAGTATCAATTATAAGCGTCACCACGCCCACCACGCCGAATAATACCAGCTGCTGTATAAGTTTTTTCATAGCTTCCGTGTTATCATATCACGATTTTATGATTTCACACACCCATGATACAATTTAGGGTATGTACAGAAAATTAGAGACTGCCGTTGTGATTCCATGCTATAACGAAGAAAAAATGATCACTCAGACTATTAAAAAAATACCAGAATTTATTGATCATATTATCGCCGTTAACGACGCGAGCACCGACGATACAATTGGAGTACTAAATAAGCTAAAAAAACCAATTCACGTCTTATAGTAGTAGACAACAAGATAAATCAAGGGGTTGGCGGAGCTCTAATATCAGGCTATGACTACGCCATGAAAAACACTAAAGCTACCGCTATCGGGATAGTGGCGGGCGACGACCAGTTTGATTCGTCATACCTGAGAGCAATGCTGGATGATTTTATTAACTATTCGGCAGACTACGTCAAAGCTAGCCGTTTCTTTCATCGCGAAGCTTTCAAAACTATGCCAAAGTACCGCCAATTCGGCAATATCTTTATCACTTTATTAACTAAATTCTCAACTGGCTACTACTCTGTAACCGACATCACTAACGGCTGCGGCTGGCTACGCCGTGATGTTCTAGAAAAAGTTGATTTCTCAATCGTTGAGCGGCTGGACGAGTCACTACGAGAATGTACTAATCCTGACGGTGGTACGGTTTTTGCTTACAAAGTTTCTGACCCGGAACGCTACGGTGTTGTCGAATTTGATGACAAAAATCAAGCTATTTCCATTGAAGAAAAACCAGCCGAGCCAAAATCAAACTTTGCCGTTGTTGGTCTATACTTCTACGACAATGATGTAGTCGAAATCGCCAAAAATGTCAAACCATCTGACCGTGGTGAGTTAGAAATCACCTCCATTAACGCTGAGTATCTCCGTCGCGGCAAACTACAGGTTCAGACCCTAGACAACGGTGACGTTTGGCTAGATACTGGGACGATTGATAGTCTAACTGATGCTTCTGACTTTGTTCGTGTCATCCAAAAACGAACCGGCCGCATCATTGGTAGCCCAGAAAAAATCGCTTTCAAAAATGACTGGATTAGCCGAGAACAACTTAACATGCTTGCTGAGCCGCTCAAAAAATCTGGTTATGGCAAGTATCTAATTAGAGTAGATCGTCAATCAAGCTAAAACATGCCTCGCAAGCTGCTGCATATCCCATTCAAGCTATCCTTTGATACGTTGCTGGGGTCAGCAAATAATACTCTTTCACTGCCTAAAACCTCAATAAATATAGACTTTATGTCGTCACTACGCGTCAAAATCAGGAGACGAGATTCTGGGGTTATATTTCTATTCTCGAGCAAAGTCTTAGCTATAACCTGCTTTGCACTATGTATATTAGCATTAGAAGTTGACCACCTGGAAATTATTTCCTGTGTAGTAGTAGACTGTCCAGTCAGAGTCATCATAGATCTATTAAAAAATATATCACCATCAGTTTTCCGATCACTTCTGACCGAAAGTATAGCCGTAGACTTTTCTCGACAGATTGGATTCTCAGCTATAGTAATCGCATGGTCAAATAACTCTGGTGTAGTAAACGCCGCCTTTACCTTACCCTGCAAATAAACTCCAAACACACCAACCCCGTTTGAAAAGGCCATCATTATAATGCCTATAATCATTAAAATCTTGACGCCACTTGATTGTGCTTTGTCTATAAGCGACATAGTTAGCATTGTCATAGCCAAGCTAGTCAATAGGAGTAAACTTAATACAGATTTATGATAATAATAGCCGACTTCACCATTGGTCATTTTTTGAAATATAAATAACGCCAGAGAAAATACTAATGACACAACTAGCCCAATAGTTAGTGGATTAACTGTTCGCTTCTTATGATTATTCCACAAATATGCCATAGCAAAAACCGCCCAACTTAGCACGTAGAATACATCAAAAACCAACACCCCACCCTGATCATTAATTTTATCTGATGTCACCCTCTCAAGTAATACGTAAGTAGCCCCCTGTACAACGCTAAAACTGACAATAAACAAAAGACTGCCCAGCAAAAGTTTTGACAACTTTGCTTTTTGATTACTACAAAAATAATCAGCCGCTAAAGTAAAGATAAATATACCCAACGCAACTGGAAGTAGGAAAAAATAGGATAGACCAACACCAATAACAGAAAAGGTTGCTAATAGCCCGTAGGTATACTTTTGTGTAATATCGCTTTCCTTGCAATATAAAAATAGTAAGGCTATAACCGAAAGCAGCAAATGGAGACTCATAATTTGTGGCATGAAACCGTAAGTAAACGCAGAAAACATCAAACCTAATAATGTGTATATCGTACAGGAAATAACGATAATAGCTGACATCCATGGCTTTTTCTTATTGTCTAATTTAACCAGTTTCGTTGCCAGAAAGATAAACGCAAACACTAAAAATACATAGTTAATTATCGAATATAATAAAAAGCTAACTAGCTTTTTATTAATGTCAGTAAACCTACTCATAAACGGTTGTACAGCCTCATTAAAAACCCAAGCATTTATATGATAGCCCTGAGGGTAATTGTTGGCAGCAGAGCCTAGCATAGAGTTAATCGGCAACTGGTTACCTCTTGAACCATAGACATAGCCCTTTTGCCTCTCGACGGTGTCTATAAAACTAAGATGAGATATATTATCTACCCCTGAGCCGTTAGCCACTCTTAAAAGATCAGCGCTCTGAAAACTAGAAAAAGATTGCGTCAACATCAGGATAAATACAGTAAGGCTCACTAGAGAACTAATAATCTCGCTTAATGGGAACCATCTGCTGGGAGGAGTGAAACGACAAAATACAACAAGACCTAGATTAAATACACCGACAGTCCAGGCAAAGAGCCATATTGACATCGGCACCTTGAGTGCCCATGGTACAAAAGCCAACAAAGTATTAATACTTATGTAAACCGAAAGAGTAACAAATAGTCGACCCATAAGACCTAGTCGTCTAGTCGGCAGAAATACTACCGCGGTAACTGTTGCAGTCATTATCAAAATTAAGGCTTGATTGAATACAACACCGAGAAAAATAGCTACAATATAAGCTATTATATGTAACCTACGGTCATGCAACCTATCTATTAGAGTATTACACATCCTGCCTCTCTTCGTGCGATGCTTTCTTTGAAAAAATAAATAGCTTAAAGACCAAAAAATTCCAAACAGCAAATACAATGGTCGTGACAATCTTTGCCCATTGAATCTCTAGTATATTCATTTTTACTAATAAATCAACAGCCGTAGAGGTCGCCATCAAATTAAAAAACTTAGCAAAGCATATAAGCAAATTTGTGATTTTAATGAAAATCGATCGTCTTCGCTGTGATTAAAAACTCGTTTCCTATTCATAGGAAAATTAACACAAAACCCCGATAAGAAACCAATGCCGCTCGCCATAAAAGCTGGCATTTTAGCTATATAGTACAATATGGAGGTAACTAATGTATCAACCGCCAGCGTCGTCACACCGACAATGCCAAATAAAAATATCTGTATAACAAACTTTTTCATACTAACCAACTAACCCATAATACCATTTATAGTATAATGAGAGGTATGTACAGAAAATTAGAGACCGCAGTTGTTATACCTTGTTATAACGAAGAAAAAATGATCACTCAAACGATCAAGAAATTACCAAAGTACATTGACCATGTTATAGCCGTTAATGATGCCAGCACTGATGACACCATTGGCATTCTAAATAAATTAAAAAAGCAAAATGATCGACTGATTGTTGTTGACAACGAAACAAATCAAGGTGTCGGCGGCGCTCTCATCGCAGGATATAATTACGCTATTGAGCACACCAAAGCGACCGCTATCGGGATAGTGGCGGGCGACGACCAGTTTGACTCGTCATACCTCGAGGCGATGCTAGACGATTTTATCGATCAATCAGCAGATTATGTTAAAGCCAGCCGCTTCTTCCACCGAGAGGCCTTTAAGACTATGCCGAAATACCGCCAATTTGGCAATATTTTCATATCATTGCTGACAAAATTCTCGACTGGATATTATTCCATCACAGACATCACTAATGGCTGCGGTTGGCTACGCCGCGACATAATTGAAAAAGTCGATTTTTCCATAGTCGAAAAGCGCTACGACTATGAAACCAGCATGCTGACCGCTCTATCCATAGTCAATGCTAAAGTCATTGATCACGCCGTGCCAGCACATTACGGCAATGAAAAATCAACCATTAAGCTTATCCCGACGGCATGGCGCAATTTAAAAGCAGTTTGGAAAGGATTTTGGCGGCGCATCTATTATAAATATGTACTATACGGTTTTCACCCAATAGCACTATTTTTGTTTGCGGGGTTGTTTTTCTTTGTATTATCTGCAGGCGCGACGATATTCTTACTATGCGCCAAGTTATTCGCGCATCAATCACCAACAGCAGGAAGCGTTATGCTCGCCGTACTTCCGTTCATATTGAGCGTTCAGTTTATCTTGACCGCACTCTCTATGGACATCGCAAACGAGAGCAAAGTAAACCGCTAGGTTTACTACAAGATATCACCGACTGATCTAATGATAATATCTGGAGATAACTTTTCCAGGAAATCATAATCACGTATACCACTTGTCACCGCAATACTCATTGCGCCAATTGATTTCGCAGCAGCTACATCTGCTTCTGTATCACCAATTATCACTACATTTTGCGGGTCTACTTTTTGGCTACATATTATATCCGCCTTCTTCCTAAGTGTACCGCTTTTCGTATTGCTATGTCCGGAAAGTATGTCGCGAAAAAAATGCTGTACGCCTAAATGATCAATCTGTTGAGCAAGCGCCTCTTTATCTCGCCGTAAACTCAGAAGGTATAGTGCATTTTTACCAAATAATCGTTCAAGCGCCCCAAAAGCACCCGGTAAAAGTTTATCTTGAAAAAGCTCGCCAGACTTTTCAATACGGTCCCTAAACTCTTCAAGAAATTCTCTTTCACGTTCGGGCGACAAACTACTTTGCTGCAAAATATTATTCCACGGCGTATCACACCGTTTCTGCCGCCAGTACTGCTCAAAAGAAATAGGGGTAGTACCCTTAAACATCGTTAGTGACTCTGTATAGACACGGTAATGGCGAGGTGCTATATCAACAAGCGTTCCGTCTAGATCAATAAAAATAGTTTTATTTTCGATATTCATCTATCATCTTCTTGAGTTTAGCAGGAAACAGTACACTAGGCTCGTATCCGATCGATTTCTTAGCCTTTTCGATATTAAGCACAATATCTACACCGCCCGCCGCTGATTGTATGTCAATTTTACTGCGGGAATCCGTACTATTCACAATTTCTTTCGCCGCATCGTAAATTGAGACACCCCTACCGGTACCGATATTTAAAACGCCAGACCCTTGCGACGTAATCGCGCACATGATGCTTTTCGCGACATCATCAATATGTACGTAGTCCCGCAAGACTTCAGCACCACGGATGGTAATAGTTTCACTATTCAGTGCTGCTCTGATGAAATTTGGGATCGCTCGCGCAATAGGATCAAAACCGCCATACATAACAGAGAAGCGAAGAATAGAAAGCTCTTTATTATTCTTTGCCGCAAACGACTGCATAATAAACTCGCTACTCAGTTTCGTCGCTCCATAATATGAATATGGTTTAACGGCATTCACCTCTGTGATTTCGCCGCTTATCATTGATTGATCATACACTTCAGCTGTGCTACCAAAAATAATTTTTGGCGCGCGGCTGCCGAAAAACTCAAGCAAATTTACGGTTGCTGTAATATTACCGGCAACCACATTCTCTATTGTATCCTCTTCTGCGGTTTTTGGTACAAATGCCGCTAAATGAACAATGGCATCAAATAAACTATCTTTTAATACATTCGCCGCCTCACGTACACTGATTTTATCAGATAAATCGCAGATGACCGAGTTGCTACATTCCAGTTTCGTTCTTCCAAGCGTTGTTATACGCCAATCAGACGAAGCAATATCTAAAAATCGTCTGCCAACAAATCCGGAACCGCCTGTTAATAGAATATTCATTTACAGCTTCTCTAGAATGCTATCGCGTTCGGCAACAGCAGCATCTACTGTATTTATATCGGAGAGTACTGGTAAGAAATCCATGCCGCGTATCCATACTAAGCCATCTGGGAGCGGATTTGTATTTTTCTCAAGCACTGGTACACTTTCATTATAACCAAGCTTCACGAACATCTCCGGCATATTTAGCCCAGCCTGAGTGAAAAACTCATGCGTCGTAAAGAAACGACCGATGTTAATCTCTGTCGGATTCGGTACGCCGTTCTTATCGTACGCCATATCAACCCCAAACAACCCGTCTGGCTTATCGTCTACTGCCAATACGGCGCGTCTTGCAATGTCGTCAAGCTCTTCGCTTGAGTATGTTAAACCTGTACCTGTCGCGCCCGTCACGCCCGATGGAGAAATCTTCGCAAGTTCCCAATACAAACGTTTGCGGCCTTGAGCAACGACCAGCTCACCGTCTTTCCACAACGACATCCATGTCACAGTTTCCGGTTCAAGCAGCTCAGACGCTGTAAAGTTACCGTTCCATGAGCCATTTTTCTCTTGAAAATCAAGCCAATTTTTTGCACTCTTCACATCATAAACTGGCAAAGACCCTCGTCCGCCCGCGCCAGAAATCGCGCGCAACCACATAGAACCACCCATTTCATCAAGCAAAATACCAAGATCAGTATCCCGCGTTATCAACTGAGTTTTCGGCACTTTAATGCCAGCTTTTTCCCATAGTTTAAACGACTCGAATTTATCTTGTAGAATTTTAACAGTTTCTTTTGCGGGGAAGAATGTCTTCGCTTTAATTTTTTCGCGGTTTTCGCTCAAAAAACTAACTTCAACATCATTTTGAGCGTGCACAAACTCAACTTCTTCTTTTTCAATAATATAGTTCAAAAAATCAATATATTTTGGATCGTTGGCAAGCGGCGCCAAATAACGCCTATCAACCTCTGCACGCTGCAGGTAATATTTATCTGCATCAGTACCAATGATACAATATTCCTCATTTGCCGCCCGCAGTGAACGAATAAAGTTCGCCGACGGTGATCCGCCAGCACCCGTCACTAAAATACGTTTCATTTATTTTCCTCCTTCTTTTATTCATTATGCTCAAATGGTTTCACCGCCTCAAGTGCAATTCTCAGCGCCTCTTGGGCATCCCTTGGATCAACCACTGAGACGGTGCGCCCAAGCGCCCTCGCCAAAAATGTTTTCAATTCTACGGCAAGCGGCTCTTCAAAATCAACCTTTATAATTTTCTTCTCAGGCTCACCGACTTGAAGTACAAAATTCGTAAAGCCATCTTTTGTATTTTTTTTCATGTTATGCTTATAGAATTGGAGTTCTTGCGTGATATAGTTCGCTTCAAGATAGCCTTCGGAACCGGTTAGCGCAATCGTTCGGATTTTCACCGGCGTCAGCCAGTTTGCCTGAATAAAACCAGACGCACGACCATAATCCATCAAGATTTCTGCCGAATCAATATTCTTACTGTGACGCGTCCGCGAACCGTGGCTTGTAATACTTTTCGGCTTAGCACCGAGCAGATAGCTCACAAGGTCAATATCATGCACCGCTAAATCAATAACAACATCCGTTTTTGGCTCTACCGCAGGAAAACCCCCTACACGCTTACACACAACTGATGTAATATCACCAATGGCTTTCTCATCAAGCATCTGCTTCAGCTTACGAATTACAGGATTAAAGCGCTCAATATGCCCAACCGTGAAGACGACTTTGTTCTTTTCCGCACATTTAATAAGCTCGTCCGCCTCTTCAACAGACGATGCGATTGGCTTTTCAAGCATACAATGAATGCCTCGACACATCACTTCGCGCGCAACTTCAAGGTGAAATGGCGTCGGCACGACAACCGATACTGCGTCAGGACGAACCTCGTCAAGCATCTTTTTATAATCAGTGAAGAAATTTGTACGGTATTCGTCAGCAAGCGCCTTTGCTGCGGAGTTTACGTCAGCAATACCCACTAGCTCAGCTTCCGGAAGCATAAAATAATTTCGTACATGATTCTTACCCATGTTGCCCGTACCGATGACGGCAGTGCGCAACCTTCCTTCTTTTTGCTGACTAGCCATTTGTAAGCACCTCCTTGACCGCCTTAGCAATAGTAATAACATCCTCATCCGACACTTTTGGATGAACTGGCAGCGATACAACTCGAGCCGCCAAATCTTCTGCCACAGGGAAATCGCCGACTTTATAGCCAAGTTTTGCGATGTGCGGATAAACATGCAGCGGCTTTGGATAGTAGATCCCAGCACCAACGCCGCGCTCGCGCAAACCGGCAACAAACTCATCGCGCGAAACGCTCGCGTCATCAGTCAATACAACCGTATATTGATGGTATACATGCGAACGATCCGGAGCAACGCTCGGCAGCTGAACCCCCTTTATGTCATTGAGTGCTTTGTTCAGCTCACTCGCAACATGCTGGCGACGCACCGTAAAGTTATCAACTTTCTTCAGCTGCTCGACAGCAATTGCCGCATGTAAATCTGACATCCGGTAGTTATAGCCAAGCTCAGCGTATTCATACGGCGCGACCATACCATGCTGGCGGAACGAGCGAATTGCCGCAGCCTGCTCGTCGCTATTGGTTGTGACGATACCGCCTTCGCCGCACATAATATTTTTAGTAGCATACAGCGAAAAGCAGCCTAAATCACCGAGCGCACCTGCTTTCTTGCCTTTATAGTCAGCACCGATCGCTTGGCAAGCGTCTTCTATAATCATCAAATTGTGCTTATCAGCAACCGCACGTAATTCGTCCCACTCGCACGGTTGACCGTACAAATCAACCGGCACGATCGCCTTCGTTTTTGATGTCACCGCTGCTTCAATTTTTGTCACGTCAATGTTAAACGTCGCCGGATAAATATCAACTAGTATTGGACGGGCGCCAAGCATCAAAATCGGGTTAATCGTCGCAATGAAGCTATACGGTGTCGTGATGACTTCATCGCCCTCGCGCACACCAGCCGCATACAGCGCAGAATGTATTGCAGCCGTACCGCTATTTACTGCAAGCGCATATTTTGTGCCGCAGTATTTCGCCCAATCTTCTTCCAGCTGAGCAGTCTTTGGCCCCTGAGCCAACATCCCCGACTCAAGCACGTCATTGACGGCTTTTATTTCCTCACTCTCTACAATTGGCGATGCGATTGATATCATAATACCTCCTTATCAACTAACTCTAGTATAGCACCAATTAAACCATAAGCTAACAGCTGTTTTTGACAATTTTAAAATTAAGCTACCACCTCAAGTTATCATTATTATGCAATATTATTTTATGCTATACTGTATGGAACAATGCATAAGCTTAAATCTCTCGTAAAGCGCGTTAAGCCAGTTTGGATTTTTCCGATAATTATTACTGTATGCCTCGGTGCAGCAACAGTCGGTAAGCTTTCAGGGTCGTCATTTGGACCGTATTATGACACTTTTTTGACAGGAAGTGCGACTCCACGCTTAATCGCAGGTTCAACTCAACCAATACGTAGCGACGAATGGTTAGTGGTGACGCAGTTTACAATTGCTCAGGAAAAGGCTGGCTACCCGCTTATTAATCACAACCTAGGCTCCGGCAAAAATATGAGCCTAGTAACAGATGCGCCGTACAAAGAATGGTCGGTAATATTTAAGCCACAAAATTTAGCATTTTTTGCTATGCCTTTTGAGAATGCTTTTGCGTTTAAATGGTGGTTTTTGCTTGCGGCGCTATTACTTGCTATCTATTTTCTAACTTTACGGTTTCTACCGGATAAATATCTAACTGCTTCACTTATTTCAATTATTGGAGGCTTTGCCCCGTTTATATTCTGGTGGTATCAAAGCATTACCGTACTTTCGGTTGCATGGGGCTGCTTTGCGCTAGTTCTAGCTATGCGCATCGTCGAGATGAGATCACTTTCCATTTTTTCAGCAAAAAAGCGCAGCCTGCTATTCACCCAGATTCTACTCAGCTCGCTGCTTACCTACACAATTACTGCATTCCTACTTCTGCTCTATCCAGCCTTTCAAATACCAGTACTTATCGTTATCGGACTTATATTTACCGGCTGGTTTCTTAACGCAGTATTCTCTACCCGCAAAAAATCACAAGCGCGACGCGCGCTGTACAAAAGCTTATTCATGCTAGCTGGCTCAGCAATAGCAGCAATACTTATCGTAACAATATTTCTACTCACTCGGCTTGATGCCGTTAAAGCACTTACTCAAACTTCATATCCAGGCTCCCGCGTCGTTGCGTCCGGCAACTATTCTAGTGTCGATCTGCTGAGACAGGCTGGGTTTAATCAATACCGTCTGCAAGATCTAGCAGCGGTATCCAGCCTCGGAAAAAAATACGAGCACAACCCAAAAGCTTCCAGTATCAACCAGAGTGAACTGTCATCGTATATCGTTATTCCGTTTATTCTACTACCGCAAATTATATTCTTTATATGGGCTCGCTGGCGTAGCAAACGCAAGGTTAACTGGCTCGGTAGCGCTATTATCCTATGTAATATCATTTTCATGGCTCATATATTCATACCGAATTTCTCTGTTACTGTTATTTTCAAACCACTTGGACTTTACCTTATTCCAATTCCCCGCCTACAAATTGGGGTTGGGTTACTTGGTATTATGTCGCTTATCTATGTCATCAAACGAATGCGAATTCTGCCGTTAAAATTCACGCCGTACCTTTACATATACAGTGGTGCCATCGTACTGTTCTACATAGCGGCAGCTATAATATTTTCCGTGAAGACAAGCGGTTTTAGCGGCGACATTCGTGTCGCATTAATTGCAGCCATCACACTAGCCGCCGGGCTCGTACTAGTAGCGACGAAGCATCGCTACAACACAGGATTATCGCTTATCGTCGCGCTATCCATAGGCTCAGTCGTATTTGTACAGCCGCTATACTCAGGACTTGGGGTCGGCTATCGCGACAATACAATAGTAAATAAGATCGCTGCTATTTCGGATAAGGCGTCTGTTTGGGCGGTTGCTGATACTGTTGTACTCGAAAATTATCCATGGCTTGCCAACCGAAAAACGATTTCCGGCGTACATCCATACCCTGATCTAGCATTTTGGAGCCAAGTTTCATCAAATAAAAAAACTTACAACCGCTACGCACATGTGCTCGTGTCCGATTCCGTGCAAGAAGAGCTTGCACTCATACAGCCAGACGTTTTCATTGCTAAGCTTTCATGTACAAACCACATCGGCAAAACCGTCACGCATGTTTTAACTGCTCACCGCATGAATTTACCTTGCTACCAGCTAACTGGCGAAACGACGGTCGGCAGCGGAACATACTTCTTCTACAAGAAAGCTAAACAAGCATAGACATCATAATTTCATCTTGATATAATTATTAGGTAAGAGATTCAGTTATGAAAATAAAAAATAAAAAAAGAATACCAAAGAAAATTATTATAACCATAGTTATACTAGTCGTCTTAATCGGAGGCGCGTTGTATTGGTGGTTTGTTTTACGAAATCCAGGACCGGTTGTCCCTGAAAAAACAACCGAGCAAACCCATTCGGAAAAAATCCACTCGAAATCAAACGACAACAATAAAAATAATACAAAAAACGCCACAGAGACAGCGCCAAGCTCACCAATCGGCAATTCAAAAGAGCCCGCTACCAACAATACCCCGCCGTCATCTAACACTACCCCGCCAGAAACGCCAAGCGGCACGTTCGTTAGCAACCACTTTGTAAATCTAACCTCTTACACGTCGCAGAATTCAGTATGTCATACTTCGCCTGGCGCGAAATGCACAATTACTTTCAGCCAGGGGTCGACGATGCGCTCACTACCCGCTAAACAAACCGATGCAAATGGTAACACTAGCTGGGACTGGGACATAAAAGAACTTGGGCTTACTACCGGAACCTGGACAATCACTGTAAAAGCGGCCAACGGCAAGTACACTTCAACAACCGTTGACCAGATAAATTTGGAGGTGAAATAAATGAAACGAGCTTTTCTCGCGGCGATAGCACTTACACTTGTTGCGGCATCAGCGACTGTATTCTTAAACCAAGATAAAGCATTAGCTTCAGTCGATAATATCATTAGTGATGCAAATTTTATCAACGAAAACGCCATGGACGAGGGGCAAATCGCTGCTTTCATCAATAAATTTCCAAAAAGCTGCCTACTGCCGCGAAATTATCCGCAAGACTTAAGCCCAATCTCATTTATCGAACCAAATAATTATTTCGATCACGGTTCGCAGCAAACATCAGCTGCGCGTATTATTAATAAAATGTCGAAGTATTACCACCTTAACCCGCAAGTTATCTTGACAACTCTTGAGAAAGAGCAGGCCTTAGTGTCTGGCAGTCAAGGCTGCGCATCATGGCGCTACAATTCAGCGATGGGGTACAACTGTCCAGACGGCAGTGAGAATTCACTTAAAAATTATCCCGATTTAGGTATCTATAGAACCTGTGTTAAGAACCCTGGAAACGCCGGCTTCGCTCGCCAGGTCAACCGAGCTGCCTGGCAATTACGATTTGATCAGGAGCGCGCCTACGGCAACCTAAGCTGGGGGGGCGACGGGAATGTATACTATTACGGACGTATGACGGAAGGATTTCGCTCCCGCAGACAAGGAGAACCTGCCATATATTACGATGGCGTTATTGCAATCGGCGGGAAATCATTCAAGCTCGCCAATGGCGCAACCGCTGCGCTTTATAACTACACGCCTCATTTCAATAGTTTTGAGCGGATCTTTACCGCCTGGTTTGGGGATCCGCACGCTACGCCAGAAACTGCATACGTTTGTAGAGATGGAGTAAATTTAGCTGGCGTTGCGACTGGCGCTCGTGTCGTACCAAGCCGTACCAATGCCGCAAACGATAACCTCACCGTCTCAGCGCCAAACAATACCAGTACAAGGTGCGCCGAGTTCCATACCTGGGCGAACGCAGGTTTACAAACATGGGGTAAACATACTGCGTCGAACTCGTACACTTTCGACCAAAAATACAGCAAAGTAGTCTCATACAAAACGGATGCAAAAAACTCGCTGCTCACCAAAGTCGACTACTCCGGTACCGCCAGCGGGCGCGTTGAATTCCACACGTGGACGCAAAATAACCTCCAATGGATCGCCCACACCGCTACAACAGCCGGTCCTATTGATCCGCTCTTGTCGGAAGTTATAACGGCTGATACCGACGGAGATGGACGCGATGAGTATTACCTCGTCAATTACCAGCAAACAAACTCTGGCATGATTGAGGTCCATGGCTGGAGCAACGGTGGCAATAGTTGGTTCCGCCACACTGCGACCAATCACCCGAGCGTCAGCATGCAGGAGGGGCGCGTCATTGCTGCCGACCTCAACGGCGACAAAAAAGATGAGTTTATTTTCGTGCGTTTCGGCAAGACTTCAAGCGGGCGCGTTGAATTCCACGTATGGGACAATAGTCTACAACATTGGGTACGCCACACTGCAAGTAATTACCCGGAAGCTGGCTACGATGTCAACCCAGATGTCAATGAAATTGTCGCCGCGGATCTTAGTGGTCGCGGTAAAGATACTATCTACTATGTAAAATATTCAAATACCGCAAGTGGACGGCTAGAGGTTCACGGTTGGACGGATGGCCAAGAATCATGGATAAGCCATATCGCTACATCATCAGGCAGTTACTAGCTTGCTAATCAGCAAACTAAAAATACCCTCGCAAAACCTGTGAGGGCATTTTCACAATACATAAACTGCCGTCCGGCCAGAAACGTAGCCGAGTGCAGTACAACGTTTAACCTCTTGGTCCTTCCGTTACTCTTTCGGCAATCGATACCCCGGTCCAAATTGCTCAAAGTTATCATTATAAAATGGATCTCGCTTCAAGTATTTGCCCCAACGTTTACGCATTAACTCTTGCGCCGATTTAAGTTCAGTCTGATCGCGGCTGCTCGTATTGACGCGGCCAACACTCACTGACTCGTAGTGAAATAGCTCAGCATACGGCGTGTAAAGATTGTTATACCCGGCTTCTCGCAGTTTCAAGTTAAGATCAACATCATTATAGGTCACACGCAACTTTGCATCAAATCCGCCAACCTCTTCAAATTTTGAGCGCGCCACCATACTACATGCTGCTGTTACGGCCGACACCTCACGAATATTACTAATAAATATGTATGTAAAGATATCAAGCAGCGGATTGCGCATATAGAACGGGTGGAATGCAATATCGCGCTCACTCAGCACAATACCAGCATGCTGCACTTCTTCATTCGGGAACAGTAGTTTTGCGCCGACCATGCCAATCTCTGGACGTTGAGCATGTTCCAGCATTGCCTGAATCCATTCCAAGGTGATAACTTCCGTGTCATTATTGAGGAACAAGAAGTACTCTCCCCTTGCTTTCTTCGCACCGTAGTTGCATGCTTTCGAAAAGTTAAACGGCTGTTCGACAAACTCAACAACATTCACCGGCTGCTTTTCTTTTGCAAGCTTTTGATAATATTCTGCCACTTTCTTATCACTACTGCCCGTATCAACCACGACAATCTCAAAATACGGATATGTCGTTTTCTCGATGACTGAGTCAATACACTGCTTGATAAGCTTATAGTTATTCTTCGTCGGAATAATGATCGAAACCAGTGGCGTCTGCTCAATAACATAACGCTTGCGCCAAAAACCAAGCGCCATATGCTCTTCAATGTAAGCATTCTCTTTTCGCGCTACGACACTCTCACGCAACACGCGCTTTTGGTTGATATATGCATACGGCTTACTGTCGGCATTCATCGCAGTTGATGTTTCCGACTTGCGCCAATGGTACAGAATCTTTGGAATGTGGTAGACATTTTGCGTTTGTTGCGTAATACGCAAGAATAGATCCCAATCCTGCGCACCATGCGTACCAATAGTAAAGCCTCCGATGCGTTTCATCACTGTAGCACGAATCGTCGCAAAATGCGTAATCACATTACACGAGTTAAGGAAATTCGGGCTCCAGTCAGGCTTGAAGAACGGCTCAATGTGATTACCGTCGCCGTCAACCTTATCTTCATCGGTATAGATTAGGTCAACGTCTGGTCGCTCATTGATAACCTTAACCGCTTCAAATAACGCACTTGGCGGCAAAATATCATCATGGTCAAGCAGCGAAATAAATTCACCTTTTGCCATCTTGAGCGCAACATTAGATGATACCGAAATATGCCCGTTTGTTTTGTTGAATGTCGCGTTGATGTTGCTATATTTTTTTACAAATCGTTTAATAACATCACGCGTCTCTTGGCTCGGTGATGCATCGTCTGAAATACATAACTCCCAGTTGTCGTATGTCTGCGCCAGCACCGACTCAATGCATTTCGTCAAATACGCTGGATCGGTATTGTATGTTGGCAGCAAAATACTAATCAATGGGCGCTCGCTCAATTTCGCTGCCTCATCACGTTGTACAGCTAGCTGTTCATCGGATAGCTTTTGGCGTTCAAACCAGTCGGCATACGACTTTTCGCGCTCCATGTCGATCTGCTTGCGTATACGGTGCAAACGCGCCATCGTCATACCGTAGCGCGGATTAGCTACTGATTTTAATGCGATTTTTATTCGATGCCTCATATCACTCCTTTACCTGCTGATTTGACCATTGTCCCTCAAGCCGCATCGGTCCATCGCGCGAAGGATCATGGCCTTTAACCATAAATGAAAACACACGTGGCTTATGTTCTAATAGCTTATTGTCGCGTGTTCGATGCAGTGTCAAATGTACATCATAGCGCCCGCCGTTAAGCCCCTCAAGTTTGGTCTTAAAAATAAACCATTTACCTTGCTTCAGGCTATCTTTTTTGTCGTTATACTTTGAGTTTCTGTCGGCGATAACAAAGCCGTTATATACTAGCGAGAAGTTCACGAATGCTGGCGATACAAGCTTTGGACAGCGCACGCGCAACGAAACCGTATCGCCAACTGAATAGGCTTTTTTAGCGTCCAATATCTCATACTCAAACAAATCTTTTCGTTTTTCCTTTTTAGTTTCTTTCTTTTGCTCAATATTTTTCTCTGTATATATCTCAGCGATCTCTTCCGGCGTACCGATTTTCTCAATTTTACCTTCAGAAATGATCATCGCTTTCGAGCAAAACCGCTTGACCGCATTCATGTCGTGCGTCACGAGTACAACCGTCTGTTTCTCTTGTCGCAATGTCTCAAAATAGTCGTAGCATTTTTGCTGGAAAGCCGCATCGCCCACTGCGAGAACTTCATCGAGTAATAAAATATCGCCATGGGCTTTAATTGCAATAGAAAAAGCCAGGCGCACCTGCATACCGCTTGAGTAATTCTTGAGGCGCTCCTCCATAAAATCTTCAAGCTCAGCAAACTCAACGATTTCTTCGTACATTGTATCAACTTCCGCATGGCTAAAACCAAGCAACGCGCCGTTTAGGTATACATTTTCTCGTCCCGACAATTCAGGATTAAACCCGACGCCAAGTTCAATGAACGGCACTAGCGTACCTTTTGTCGCAACCGATCCCGCTTGAGGACTGTATATGCCCGCCAATGTCTTGAGTAGCGTACTCTTACCGCTACCGTTTTTGCCAACGATACCGTAGAATTCACCCTTCTTGACTGTAAACGATATACTGTCTAGCGGTGTAAATTCTCGATACCCCTTCCTACCTTTTAACGCATTGATAAGTTTTTGTTTTATCCCAGACGAAGCTTCGAGCGGAATACTAAATGACTTTTTTAGATTCTTCACGACAATGGCATCACTACACGACTGAGGCATATCAAATTTTCTCCGCAAAACACTTTGAATGTTTATTAAAATACAGGATTCCCCCAATAAAAACAATAAATACAATAAGCAGAGGTATCGCCATTGATTTTACCCCGACAAGGCTGCTAGTCGTAATAGTTTCTTTTGTAATGAGAGTGTAGCGCGCATCCTGAATCGCCTGTGCAACAGGGTTCATCATGATGAGTTTTGCTATAGCCTCGCTTTTTGCAATGACAATACTAAGCGGATAAATTATCGGCGTGCCGTAAAAGGCAGCCTGCATGATAATCTCCCAAATATGCCCCGTGTCGCGGTATTTTACATTGAGCGCCGACAAGAAAAAAGCAATGCCGAGCGCGAATAAATATATCTCCAGAATAAAGATCGGCGTCAGAAGCGCAGACCAATGAATCGCCACGCCATTTACTACAGCGAGAATAGCGACAATAACGAGATTAAACGCAAGGTTTACAAGAGCCGAGATACTTGTAGATATTACAATAATATATTTAGGAAAGCTAATCTTTCGTATCACATCACCGCGCATAACAATTGAATTCAGCCCTTGCCCCGTTGCCTCTGCGAAGAAGTTCCACAGCACAATCCCAAATAGTAAATATACAGAATAATGCTCAACGCTACCCAACTTAACAAGCATGCCAAACACGACATACATGATAGCGAATAAGAAAAGCGGCTTGAGAATAGACCACAGATACCCCAATACTGACCCCTGATACCGCAACTTGAAATCCGTCACCACCAGCTCGCGCAGCAAAACGCGGTTGCGTTTATTGAAAACACCCGACACATTTATCATACTGGGTCTAGTATAATATAAAAGAAGATTTATGAGTAGTGCACTAAATAAGCCCGCGATTATCATTCTCAACTGGAACGGCGCCGATGATGCATTAGAATGCGCCGAATCGTTATTGGCGCAATCACTACAACCTAAACTTATCATCATCGATAACCATTCGCACGACGATTCTGTCGAGCGCTTCAGGAAATATATAAACGCTCATCCAAAGGCGACTATTACGCTACTTGAGAATAAACGTAATCTCGGCTTTGCCGGCGGCATTAACACCGGTTTACGCTACGCAAAAGATCACCATTTTGAGTACGTCGGCGTTCTCAACCCCGATGCTATTGCCGATAAACACTGGCTGAAATCACTCTACACAGAACTTACTTCACACCCCAGCGCAGGTATCGCAACTGGGCTATTATTGCGCCGCGACGGTAACACAATTGATACATCTGGCGACTTTTATACCACCTGGGGTCTTCCTGGGCCGCGAAACCGCGACGAACCGACAGTTAATGCGCCAAATCAGCCAGGTGAAATTTTCGGTGCGACAGGCGGCGGTGCGCTGTATCGCACAACAATGCTTAGCGACATCGGGTTGTTTGACGAGGATTTTTTCATGTACTACGAGGATGTTGATCTCAGCTTTCGTGCGCAGCTCGCCGGCTGGAAGGTGCGTTATACGCCAAAAGCAATCGCATACCATAAAGTTGGCGCAAGTAGCCAAAAGGTTCCAGGTCTCGCCGTGTTTAACACGTTCAAAAACCTGCCGCTCGTACTCATCAAAAACGTCCCAGGACGGCTATTCTGGACGATTGGCGCGCGCTTTTTCCTAACGTATTGGCTGATTTTTGCGAGCGCTATCCGACACGGCAACGGCTGGCCGGCGCTCAGAGGTATTTTTACATCGCTCATTCGCCAACCGCGCGCCTGGGTACATCGCGTTAAAATTCAGCGTAACCGTAAGGCTTCAATCAAATATATCCGCAGCCTTATCCACGATGGACCGCTGCCGAATCAGACAGGATTGCTTAAATTTAGGAAATTTTTTACCGGTAAGTAATATGCGCCTGCTTGAGTACGAAGCTAAAAAAATCCTATCAACGTACAGTGTCCCTATTCCGTACGGCGTGATTATTGAAGTAAACGACCTGCAAGCAAACATCACCGTCCCTGTTGTGCTGAAGTCACAAGTGCCGACCGGCAGGCGTGGTAAAGCAGGCGGCGTCATTATTGTACGCGAACCGAGCGACCTACAGCCTACTATTGCCATATTATTTGGTCGTACAATTCACGGGTTCACGCCGCAGAAGCTTCTTGCCGAGGAGCTAATTGACATCAAACGCGAGTTCTATTTCTCGCTTATCATCAATCGTGAGACTAGCCAGATTGAGCTACTCGCCAACACAAACGGCGGTATTGAAGTTGAAGAGCGAGACAGCGAAGCCTTCTTCCGCCATTCAGTTGATCCGCGCTCATTTGAGACATTAAGCGACGAACTGGCTGATTGTCTTGATATCTCTGATAAGGCTTTCTTGCTGCAAGATATTATCGTCAATACGTATCATTGTTTTATAAACAACGACTGTTTACTACTTGAAATCAACCCGCTAATTTTGACTACGGATGGAACACTGGTTGCAGGCGACGCCAAAATTACGCTTGACGATGCAGCACTTTTTCGCCACCCTGAGTGGCATTTTAACGAAACGCCCGAAGGTAATAACTTCGTTATGCTTGACCCAAACGGTACGATTGCAACAATCGCTAACGGCGCTGGGCTTGCGATGGCAACGGTTGACGCGGTTGCAGATGCCGGCTTTACACCCGCGAATTTTTTAGATATTGGCGGCAATGCTACGCCGCAAAAAATTATGGACTGTTTTCGGCGTATTGACACGCTACCGCATGTAACGGCAATTGTTATCAATATTTTCGGTGGAATCGTCCGCTGCGACGACGTTGCGCAAGCTATTCTGGACGCAAGAGAAACATTCCCGAACTTACCACCGCTGCACGTCCGCCTCGTCGGTAACCGCGCCGACAGAGCAAAGCAACTGCTCGCCAATGCCAATATACCGCTACACAGCACTCTCACTGATGCACTGGAGACACTTTCATGACACCAGAGCTATTCACCCATCGGAATGTCATCATTCAGGGTATTACTGGCAGTAGCGGCACAGTACACACCAAAAATATGCTCGCGTACGGCACGCGGATCATTGGCGGTACGTCGCCAAATCAACAGATCAAAGATGTCCACGGCGTACCAGTCTACCGTACGATTGCCGACATCCGAACCAAGCATGATGTTGATATCTCAATAATTTTTGTTCCCGCACCGCACGCCAAAGCCGCAGTCCTTGAAGCAATTGACGCGCATATTCCGCTCATTATTTGTATCACCGAGAATATTCCCGTTCACGACATGTTGTATATTACGCAACGATTAGCATGCTCGTCGTCAGTGCTCGTTGGCCCAAATTGTCCAGGTGTACTAATTCCCGGCGTCCATAGCCTCGGTATTATACCGACAGCACTCGCGACACCAGGCGACACGGCGATTATCAGCCGCAGCGGCACGCTTACGTACGAAGCGATGAGCCTACTCACCCAACGCGGCTTCGGGCAAAAATATATCATCGGGATCGGCGGCGATATGGTGCGCGGCATAAGCTTCACAGACTGCCTTGATCTCTTTGAGCACGACTCAGATGTTGCGCGTATCATCATGATTGGTGAAATTGGCGGCACGAGCGAGATTACTGCCGCCGATCATATTAAGCAACACATCAGCAAACCGGTGTATGCGTATATTGCCGGGCATCATGCACCACGCGGTGTACAGCTTGGGCACGCCGGAGCAATTCTCGGCACAAACGAGCTTGAATCTGCCGCCGCAAAGACAATTCGTTTACAAGCCGCCGGTGCTGTAACTGCGACATCAATCGACAAACTAATAGCACGTGTAAAATGATATAATAATCCCATGAAAAAGACTATCTCTGTCCTCATTCCTGCCTATAACGAGCAAGCTGTGCTCGCGGCGCTTTTTGAGCGGCTTGATGCGCTTACAGCATCGGTCAAGGGCTATTATTTCGAATTCCTTTTTGTCAACGACGGCAGCCGCGATGAAACGCTTGAAATCATCAAGCGGTACGCCAAAACTAACCGTCGCGTGTCATATATCAATCTATCACGCAATTTTGGTAAAGAGATTGCTATGATCGCCGGCATTGACC
Organism: Candidatus Saccharimonadaceae bacterium ML1; assembly: GCA_030253535.1. Taxonomy (NCBI): domain Bacteria; phylum Candidatus Saccharimonadota; class Candidatus Saccharimonadia; order Saccharimonadales (SeqCode); family Saccharimonadaceae (SeqCode); genus Candidatus Southlakia; species Candidatus Southlakia epibionticum. Next base: position 857,657 of record CP124550.1, read on the forward strand.
ACGTACAAGGCGATGCACTCGTCATCATTGACGCCGACTTGCAAGACCCGCCCGAGTTAATCCCTGATATGATTAAGCTATGGGAGCAGGGCTACGACGACGTCTACGCGCGCCGCAAAAGCCGCGATGGCGAAACCTGGCTCAAAAAGAAAACCTCGCAGTGGTACTATAAACTTCTGCAATCATCAACCACGATTCCGATTCAAATCGACACCGGCGATTTTCGCCTGCTTGATCGCCGCTGCATTGATGCGCTTAAACAATTTCGCGAATCGCAGCGCAATACCAAAGCCATGTTTAGTTGGATCGGTTATAAAAAGAAAGAGATTTTTTATGACCGCGATCCGCGCATCGCCGGCGAAACGAAGTGGAATTACCGCAAACTTATTAATTTAGCAATCGACGGTATTACTAGCTTCACGACCGCGCCGTTGCGCATCGCTTCGGTTTTCGGACTAATCGTATCGTGCTTGGCGTTTTGCTACGTATTATACCTCGTGATTCGTCCATTATTTGGCGTGCCAACTGGCGCCGGCTATTCATCGCTGATGGCAGTAATTTTATTCATGGGCGGCGTGCAAATGATCTTTCTCGGCATTATCGGCGAATACATCGGCCGAATTTTCAACGAGACAAAACAACGCCCGCTCTACCTCATTGAGGAGTATCACCAAGCGCATGATAAAAAACAATAAAATCATTCGCTTCGGCATCGTCGGCGCAATCAACACTGCGCTTGATTTTGGGCTGCTGCTTTTGTTTACGCACCTTGGGCTGCCAAAAATCGCTAGCAATACCCTGTCGACCGGGATGGCCTTTATTTTTAGTTTTTTCGCCAACAAAAAATATACCTTTCGTTCAAGCAGCGGTAATGTTAAACGCGAGATAGCGCTATTCACTATCGTGACACTGTTCGGGCTATGGGTATTGCAAAACGGCGTTATCTGGTCAATCTCACCGTTATGCGCCGCGTTACTGCATAACGAATCGCTTGCGCTTCTCGCTGCAAAACTCGCCGGTACAATCGTATCGCTTACCTGGAATTATCTCACGTATGATATATTAGTATTTCGAAAGGATATCACGTAATGCATATTGCAATTGACGCGCGCGTTATTAACTCCGGCACAGGTACATACATCGTTAAGCTGCTGGAGTATTTGCAGCAAATTGACAACGAAAATTCTTATAGCATACTCGTACGCGCTAAGGACAAGCACTACTGGCAGCCAGCAAGACCAAACTTCACCGTGCGCATAGCGGAGTTTGATAACTATTCATTCGCCGAGCAGATCGGCTTCAAGCGTTACCTCGACGAACTCAAACCGGATTTAGTGCACTTTTGCATGCCGCAACAGCCGATTTTATACCGCGGCAAGCACGTTACGACTGTGCACGATATGACATTGTTCAAAACCTACAATTCCGACAAAAATTGGTTGCTATATCATGCTAAGCAGCTCGTTGGACGCTTCGTGTTTAAGCGTGTGGCGCATACAAGCAACCATATTATCACAATCTCTGAGACGACTAAGCGCGAATTTCAAGCGTTTACGAACATTCCCGACGACAACATAACGGTGATTTACGAGTCGGGCGAAATTCATAAGGGGGCGCTTAAACCGTATCGCGAGTTGCCATTTCATAACTTTATCATGTATGTCGGACAGCAGCCAGATTATAAAAACCTCCGGCGTTTAGCGGCCGCGCATCAACAATTACTGAAAAAATACCCCGATCTAGGGCTGGTATTTGTCGGGCGTATGAACCGCGACACGAAGATAAACAAAGCGTTTTATGAAAAACAAGGCTATCGCAATATTCACTTTACAGGATTCTTGCCCGACGAACAACGCGACTGGCTACTCACGAAAACTGCTGCATATGTTTTTCCATCGCTCATGGAAGGGTTTGGCTTGCCGCCACTTGAAGCGATGGCATACGGTACGCCAGTCGTTAGCAGCAATGCGTCATGTATGCCCGAGATTTTAGGCGATGCCGCCGAATATTTCGATCCGCTTGATACCGACGATATGGCCGCTGCAATTGAACGTGTCATTACTAATCCAAAAAGACGCCGCGCGCTCATTAAAAAAGGCACGGTGCAAGTCGCCAAGTATTCCTGGCGGCGTATGGCGGAAGAAACACATGCGGTGTATATGAAAGTGCTACAGCCGTAGTTCTTTGAATGCTTTATGCACCAAATCAAGCATTATGCCGTAGGTCGCAACATCGGTGCCACGCTCATCGGTATAGAGATAGATTACGTTGTCTACCACTTCAATCGTCACCGCGAACGGCAGCGCCGCGAGCTGTTCCATATACGTTGGATTAAGCAGTTCAAAACTTGTCGCCTGCTCAGCATTTGACGCGTACACTTCATACTGCTGATTAAATTGAATCCACTCGGTTTCAATACGCTCTAATCCACGCGTGTTAATATTTGAGCTCTGTTTGCGGTGGACGATAATGTTACCGTACGTTTTTGGTACATTCACCTGCGCAATTACCCGCGGCTGCGCACCATTAAATGCAGCGTACGTGTATAATTGCACTAACAGCGACTCTTTATACAACCCCACGGCATGGTTATTAATATCTGAGACGCCAAACTTTGCCTGCCCAAACAATTGTCCGCGCTCCGGTATGAATAGCCAACCCATATCAACGCTGTAACAATACTTATTACGCGCCGCAAACGCCGCCAGCTCATTATTATAGGCATCCATGTCTGCTGTTGCCTGACCGATATCGGCAAGCAGCCATGTTGATCCGCTCCGTGCAAATGTCCAATATTCCGTGAATGAGCTGTTGTCTGTAAAAATCGCCGCGTTTGCCGCCGTATTGATAAGCGTATCTTTAGCGCGCGCCGTAATACCTATCGTCACTCGGTCGTTCGCGTCATTCTGGTCATCATGAACCTGCATAACAACTGCTTCATCAATCACAATATCTTCCATCGTGTTTGTGCGCTGCATTAGTTGCAACGTGTATATAAAGAGCGATGCGTGGTAGTGATAACCCTCGGTCATATATTGCTTCATTGATTCGGTATCTTGGCGCGACCAATCGTACTGATAGCGCATAAATGTCTGTTTAGCAAAATCAACAAGCTGTGCCTCATCCCACATTGGATCGTTTGCTGCTGCTCGCTTGAGTCGCTGTTTGACCTCCGCCGACTGCTTCAGCACTTCGCTAAACCAATTAAATAAGCCAGCTGGCGCACCAATAATTGCCCCTAATGCGACAATAGAACCAAAGAAGCCGCTACCAAACATCGCGAAACACGCAATCGCCCATATAATAGACAGTGGCCATGTAATCACATGAGCGAGCAACGATGCAGCGCCAGACTCTGACGGTAATTTGCGGCGTAAAAATGCGCCAAGTCCGTGTGTCGGCACGTAACCGACTAGCGCAAGAAAGACAATCCCATCGCCATCGCCTCCTGAAGAGCCACCGCCGCCCGATCCGCCGCCGCCTGCGCGCGCAAAAAGCTCAAGGGCTGCGGATATAATCTGAACCATTGAGCTTTTCCTCTGCTTTTACTAAAACTTTACGTTGACCGGCTGTTCAACTGCAGCGCGCTCGCTCTCGCTGACGTCAAAGAATTCTTTATCAGCGTGAAATCCGAGCATACCGGCAAAAATATTCGTTGGGAATACTTTGCGTTTAGTGTTAAATTGCGTAACGACCGCATTGTAAAACCGGCGCGATGCGGCAATTTTATCCTCCGTGTCGGTAATCTGATCTTGCAAATCCGTGAAGTTCTGCGACGCTTTCAATTCTGGGTAGTTTTCCGAGACCGCAAACAGGCTCTTAAGGGCACTTGTTAGCTCGCCGTCTGCTTTAGCAGCATCATGCGGCGTTGTTGCGTTCATAATTGACGCGCGCGCTTCGGTAACTTTTTCAAATACGCCTTTTTCGTGTGCAGCGTAACCTTTAACAGTTTCTACTAAGTTTGGAATCATATCGGCGCGCCGCTTCAATTGCACCGTGATACCGCTCCATGCTTCTTCAACTTTAATATTAAGCTTAACGAGTCCGTTATACATTGCGATCAATGCGCCGGCAATCGCTACAACCGCCACAATAACAACGAGCAAAACTACTAACAATACACCTGTCATACCTATTATCCTTTCTTACGCTAGGTTATATATGTAGTATATCATGAACTAGCCTGTGCAATCACGATGTAGCGATCGCGCCCTTCGCCTTCGGAATAGGTGCGAATATCGCTATATTCAGTAGCGACGCGGTGCACGATTCGGCGGTCGGCAGCATTGATGTGCGCAATGTGCGAGTCGCCGCTGCGGCGCACTTCTTCAATCCAACCGCGCGCTTTTTCGGCAACTTTCTCTTCACGTTGCTTTTTGTAGTTTGCAACGTCAACGACAGCGTGCGTAAGCGCTGCACCTTTATTATGAAGCGCTGTCATCACAATATATTGAAGACTACGCAATGTTTCGGCATTATGCCCGATTAGGATACTGTTCAAATCGCTACTTTCAACGGCGAGCGCAATCATATCGTCTTCAATATGCGCTTCAACGGCAATATTTTCGCCGAAAAACGACACAATATCCTCAACGAGCTTGCGTGCAAATTCAACTGATTCTTCTCGATCCATAGCTTCTCCTATCCTTTCGCTTTTATCCGCGTGACATGACCCTCGCGCGCCTGTTTTGCGCGTTCGGCGCCTGTTTTCTTGCGCTGATTTTTTTCTCCTTTTGTCGAGCTTTTTTTGGTTTTTATCGCTTCGTCGGCAATTTCATCAAGTTCGCCAACATCTTTTTTCAAGAGGTAGTGTTGTTGTGCTACTGCCGATAAGTTTGAAATCGTGTAATAGAGCGCAAGCGCGCCTGGCAACCCTACCATAATCATAAACATCATAACCGGCATAAATTTCATCATGCCGCGCGTCATTGCGCTGCTCATCTCGCTCGGGTCAGCTTGTTTGCCGTCTGCTGCCTCCGCCATAAGATCGCGCAGTTTTTTGCCTTTGCTATCTGCCGGCATAGTTTGTCTCGACATAACATACTGCGTCAGTGCCGAAATCACCGCTAGGGCAAGGAGCACCAAATCAACGCTACCGTTGCTAAACGTTGTTTTCGTCAAATCAATAAACCCAAGCATCGTGTGATTAAAGTTCTCGGGGTGCTCAATCACCGCTTTGATCGCATCAATATGCTTAAACGGCTCGTAAATATGCTGCGCTACCTGATCGCGGTGCAAGGTAATGACACGGATCACCTGGAATAATGCGATGAAAATCGGCAGCTGGATAATTAAAATGAAAATAGAGCGCAGCGGCTTAATGCCGTAGCGCTTGTACAGCTCCATCTGTTGCAGCGCTTCAATTTGCTTATTACCCTTAGCGTTTTTCTTAATTTTCGCTAATTCCGGCTGCAATTTGCGCATCGCTTTTGTTTGGTGCAACTGGTTTTTCACGAGCGGATACATTAACAGACGTACGATAATTGTAAAAATAATGAGCGCAACACCGAAATCGCCGCCAGGCACGGCACTGTAAATGAGCATCAGCGCATTGAAAATCGGATTTACTACGATCGTCTCAAACAAAACATCTCTCCTCGTCGTATTATCTAGTGTAAGTATACCATCTTTTCGCCGCTTTACCTATTTCGCTCCATTATCGAGGACACGCCTGGCGAAGCAGCTGCACGACGAGCGAATCAAGCTCGACGGCGGGCATCGTTAGCACCTCGGCGCTTGTAACAATCACTGCCAGATCGCCAGCGTTTGACAAATTCGGCAATTCCCGGCGGATACATTCGTATATGCGGCGGCGGATTCGGTTGCGCCGAACAGCCGATTTATATATTTTCTTACTTACTACCACCGCAAACCGCGGATATTTTCGACGCGGATTAGCAATATATTTCACCGTTAAACAACGCGAACGAATTGCTCTCCCGTTGCGGTAAAGGTAACCGAGGCTGCCGTGCCCGTGAAATCGATAGGTTGCTGCAAGCATACTAAAGTATTATAGCAATAATAACGCCGCTTCTTTGCTAGCGGCGTTATTACCCTCTTTAGAGCGCGATCCGAGCGCGACCTTTCGCCTGGCGGCGTTTGAGAACGGCGCGTCCAGCTTTAGTCGCCCGGCGCGCACGATAACCGTGTGTTTTCGCGCGGTGGCGAGTGTGTGGTTGATATGTTCGCTTTGGCATATTATCGGTATTATAGCAAAAATTATCGCTCAGTTCAATATAGGCTTGCTTTGTTGTCGAAAATATCGCACAGTTATTGATTCTTATCCACATTTTTCGTATAGTTATCCACAACTTTACAGAGGTAATTGTAAAATGTGGATAAATCTTACCTCTGTACGTACCCGCCTATTCATGCGTCTATTTTTGTATGCATAACCAGTTGTGGAAAACTATTTTTTTCGCTATGATGAAGTATACGAATACAGAGTGACAGCAGAGAGGGTAGATTACTGGTTAT